>JAHEYE010000252.1 GCA_023251695.1 Sphingobacteriaceae bacterium
GAAATTAGTGCGCTATGGGGCCGATGGGATCATTACTAATAAGCCCGATGTGGCAAGGAGTGTAATAAAAAAATAGTGTCTTTGACTTAAAAGCATACCCAAATCTATCTTTAATATTGTTTTTGATCCCTAATTGGAGCAAATTTTGTTTCGTCTGATACTTTTTGCACCGCCAAAAAGTATCCAAAAAGCTCTTGATTCCTGAAGGTGATTTTTGCGCAGGAGGCAGGCGCAAAACCACGGACAAAGCTGTATCGTTAAATGCTCAAATACAAGACTTGCTCAGCTTTGCCGCTATCACTAACAGGAATCAACACTCCGGTAATCATTTTGGTTAGACAGAGTTCACATTCCCAATTCAATCTATACTTAATTCATTTTTGTATTCTTCCATATCCTCTTAACGATTGAATGAAGAGTTTGTGTAGGAACGCGGGTCAGCCTGGAAATCTGCGCTAAGCGTGTAGCCTGTGCGGGGAATCAGATTTCCTTGACTTTTTTGGTTACTTTTTGTGTCAAGACAAAAAGTGACATAAAAAACCCCGACATTAATGCCGGGGTTTCAGTGGTCACGTAGGGAGTCGAACCCCAAACCTTCGCATCCGTAGTGCGATGCTCTATCCAGTTGAGCTACGTAACCTTAATTTTGAGGGGCAAATATACAACTTTTTCTTTATCGGTAAAAATGCCCTTAAGGCCATCCTTTGATGCTGTCACGCCTAATAAAACTCATGTAAGAAATACCCGGAAAATTAACTAACTTCAACTGTTCTTTGTACGTACTAGTTAATAAAGCTCTGCTTTAAAATAAAGGGAATGAAACATTTCAAAATAACAGTGTTCTTCTTTCTTTTGCTCGCGTTACAATCCAATGCGCAGATTAATGCCTTTATTATTGATGAGGCCGAAAAGACAATTGCCAAAAATCATCAGCCTCTTTTCAATAAAGCACGTTTATCATTTGAGAATGATTTATATCTTGAAGCACTTCCTCCGCTCGATTCGCTTCTTAAATTATATCCGGATAATGTATCCGTAATTTATCTTACGGCCATTTGCCGTACTTATAACGAAGAATCCAAATCAAGCAGCATTCCTCTTTTCCTTAAAATAGAAAAAAGCAAAGCACAACTCGAGTATTTTAGTTACAACATCGGATACGCTTACGAACAAAACGACAGCACTAAACAAGCCGATAAATATTTTGTTTCTTTTATTTCGGAAGAATCCACCAAATCAAAACCTAATAAACAATTAGCAGATCAGGCAGCAAGACGGATTGCTAATATTAAAATGCTTGATGCTATCAAAACAAAAGTGAATCTAGCTGATATTAAAAATATCGGTTCACCTGTTAACACCGAAGCATCAGAATACGGTCCGCTTATTCCATCCGACGAATCTTTCATGGTTTATACTTATCGCGGGAAATTATCAAAGGGCGGAAAACAAAATCTTGCCAAAACAAAAATGGAAGGACCGGCCAAAAAAGAAGAAGGTCTTTATTTTGAAGATGTGTTTATCACCAATAAAATAAACGATACCGCTTGGTCGAAACCCAATCCTATAATGAGCATAAACACAACGCTGCACGACGCAGCAGTAACACTTTCGGCCGATGGTACCCAGTTGATCATTTACAAAAATATAGGAAAAGGAAATGGCGATCTGTATTTAAGTAAACTTGAAGGTAAAGTATGGACCGTTCCGAAATACCAGAAAGGATTAAACTCAGACCACTGGGACGGCAGTGCTTGTTTTTTTCCGGATAAGAAGCATATGATTATCTCCAGTGAAAGAAAAGGCGGTTATGGCGGAAGGGATCTATACATAGCCGAAAAAATTGCGGAAGATACATGGGGGAACATCGTTAACATGGGAAAAGAAATTAATTCGCAGTACGATGAGGATGCACCATTTATTACTGCGGACGGGAAAATTTTATTCTTCGCCACCAACGGAAAACTAAGTTCCGGAGGCTACGATATTGTTAGAACCGATTTTAAAAACGGTGTTTGGTCGGCCCCCTATAATTTAGGCAAACCTATTAATTCGGATAATGATGATAAATATTTTATTGTTACCGGCGATGGTAAGAAGGGCTATTTCTCTTCTTTCTTAAAAGGCGGCAAAGGCGATCAGGACATTTATTCGATTGAACCGGGCATTCCTGGAAAACCGATTGCCTTAGTGCAGGTAACCGGAAATGTAACCATCAATAAAAAACCCGGCGACGCAAGCATTGAAGTGAAATCACTCATTAATTCAAAATTCAAAACACAGAAAATTAATTCCAACGCATCAACCGGTAAATTTTTAATTAATCTTCCTTCAGGCGACGAATATGTTTTAACTTTTACGGCGGCTAACTTAGCAGCTCAAACAAAAACAGTTCATACAGTTGGCATTGATTCCTTTATTCAGATAAACGTAATTGCTGATTTTTACGATGATGTTTATGCAAAAGCATTACAGGCAAAAAGCGATAGTTTATCAAAAGCGACAGCAGCACTTAATTCTGGATTCAGCTATGCCGAATTTTTAAGCAAGAACGGTGAGGCCATAGTTGAAGGCTTGAGTTACAGGATACAAGTGGGTGCATTCAAATTCCAGGAAAATTTCAATTACACCTACATTTTGGGCTATGGTAAAATTGAGAAAAACAAATATGAAGACGGCATTAACCGTTTTACCATCGGTAATTACGTCAGATTTATAGACGCACATAAACATCTTGATCTGATCCGCGAAGAAGCAATGAAAGACGCCTTCCTTATCGCTATTTACAAAGGCAAGAAATACTACCTTTCGGAGTTAATGAAGATGGATATCTTTAAATAATGTCATTTATTGCGTCATTCTTTTTAAATCGAGTGCTTTTTATCTCGTTACCAACATTTCAACCTTGACAAAATTCGCTATTAACTTTCTTCTGTGTCACTGTAAATTGTTTTATATGATTAGCTTTGAACTAAACTTTTTTAAGTTTATTACAATTTTACAGCATGAAGGCTATTGAAAATCTTATAACCCGTTTTTTTGTCGGTCTTTTTCGTTTATTAAAATCTGATTTAAGCGAAGACCATCTTGCCAAAATATGTAAAAGGTATATTCTGCCAATGATTTCATTTTCGGCTGTGGTTGGGGTGATTATTGTTGTAAGGATAACGACTGCCGGAACACCGGAATCCAATTGGTCGGGGCTTATATCTAATTTACGTTCGGGCATTACACCGGCAATAATCGCAATTTTACTTCTTGTATTTCATAACTTACTTAATTCAAAAATTTTCTGGGTAGTTACACTTGTTTGGGTCGTGTATTATCCTAACTCTTCCTACATGATTACTGACTTGAACTGGAACGACTGGCTGCCAAAAGGAGTTTTCATGCCAAGCGAGATTCAGACTCCTGCTGATGAATTAACTATTGAAACAAAACTCATAAAAGATAAACCGCTATTAAATATTTATTCGGGCAACATTAAGGATTCGAACTGCACTATCGGCGCCCATCCTGTTTTGCTTCACCTTTTTACATCTTATCAGGATGCAGGATTTGAAGATAATGGTTTAGATTCGGCCGGACTTGCCATTCTACTTCCGGTTCTGGAAAAAGAGCTAACCACATTGGTACATCTGGACATTAACGGTGATTCGCTTCTAAACAAAATCAGAAATAAAGATTCTGCTTTAAATGAAATCAGGTTTATTTCTAAAAACCCTACCGATTATGTTCTGATTGATTATGTTGTTCAGTGCTACAGGAAAATAAAAGTGGCCTGCTTTGAAGATTCCAGCCGTCAAGCACAGGACAAAATTATATTTGCAATTACTAATAAAAAAATAGCTTTGCTTATGCACATCCGGAAGGATTGGATTAATTTTGATGTTGCGCAAAAAAAATATGATTCGAACAAAATGCGTTATATCGAACAGTTAACATTCAACACCCTAATATTATTTTCGATTGCCTTACTATCCATTTTTTATGGGCACATCTCACTTAAAATCATGTTTTATTTGTTCAGGAAAAAATATTCGGACCGTTTTGCGCGTATAGCTGTAGGGATCACAATAATTGCAAGCGGCTTTGCTTTTTACATGGGCCGGATGGTGATTTCCGGAATACAACATGGAAATGGTTTAATGTATACCTCGGATTTGTTCAGCAAACCCATGCTCATTATTGAAAATACCTACAGGGCCCTCTTCCCCATTGCCGAACATAAAAATGCCTATTTTATGATTCTACTCTTCATTATTCTTCAATACATACTTATGAATCTGATGGAAAAACACGACGATGAAGATTTAAACGCGTAAGCTAAACGTTTAGGTTTTCGTTATTAACACTTTTGTTCTGAAAAAATGAGCATTAATTTCGGTCATGTCTATTTGAATTTTAAATATAATACTTAGGTTTGAACTACTCTATTCCCACTGATGTCCGGTTTTAAGATTCCCAAATACATAAAACTAATATTTTATCTTACTCTGATTAATTTCGTGATGCTCTGGATAAGGAACCTCATCGTAGGAGAGCATGTTTTTCATTTTCTTAAATCAAATCTTTTTTCAAGCTTTATACCGCTGGTTATTGCGGTTCTTCTCAGCCGGTTCAACAACAAAATAAACAATTTTGTTTTTTGGATTACAAGTTTTGTCTGGTTCATCTTTTATCCGAACTCACCTTACATGATCAGTGATTTAATTCACAATTCACTTGTACCCGATACAAATACAGATCCCAACATGGTAATTTTTGATACCTTAATTGTATTTTCAATTGCCATGCTTTCTGTGTATTATGGCTTTACTTCTCTCAAACTTATGTACTCGCTTTTTAAAATCAGATACAATAAAAAAATTGCTAGAATCTCCATCGGGATTTCCTTATTATGCAGCGGGCTAGGTTTTTATATGGGCCGAATTTTATCTTCAGGTATGTCACTCAACGGAAAACCTTTGTGGAACGGAAAATTTTACTCCTCCGAATTTTTCATGGACCCCTTACAGGTGATTGAAGGCACCTGGAGTTCTTTATGGCCCATAAGCGAAAACCTTAATGCCTATTATATGATGATCTTATTTGTTATTGTTCAATGTCTGGTGCTGGTAATGATGAAAGACATGAGTGACA
>JAHEYE010000046.1 GCA_023251695.1 Sphingobacteriaceae bacterium
ATAACAAATCAAAAGAAAAAGTAAATGAGTTTACCGACTTTATGAATACCATGAAGTTTTTACTGGAAATTAAACCGGCTTAAAATAAATGTACTCAGTCAATGACCAACAAATAGATTTTATTCTCAACGACATTAGACGTCGTGGCGTTGAGATGGAGGACCTGCAGTCAAATCTCCTGGATCACATTTGTTGTATTGTTGAGCAAAACCTCGAGAGCGGTGGCAACTTCGAGGACTTCTATAACAAAACAATTCCCAAATTCTTTAAACACGAACTATGGGAGATAGAAGAAGAAACCATTCTACTACTAACTTATAAAAACTATTACACCATGAAAAAAGCGATGATATACGGAGGCGTCTTCTCCCTTTCGCTAATTGCGTTAGGAACGACCTTCAAAATTTTTCACTGGCCCGGAGCGGCAATTTCTTTACTGCTCGGCTTTTTTATTCTCTGTTTTGTATTCTTCCCTTCTGCACTTTATCTTAACTACACTTCATCCAAAAAAGGTCTCGGAATAAATTTTACCGCTTTCACCGGTGGTACAATATTAATGCTCGGCGTTTTATTTAAAGTCATGCATTGGCCCGGCTCACCCGTGCTTTTAATTTTTGGCTTTGGTATTTTGCTTGGGGTATTCGTTCCGCTTCTCTTACTCTCAAAACTCAGAGAAGATCTTTCTTCGAAAGAAAAAATGACTTACACTCTCGGAGCATTTGGAGTCATTCCCTTCGGAGCCGCTACTTTGTTTAAAATAATGCACTGGCCGGGAGCCGGACCGTTGCTCATTCTCGGTTCATTCCTTTTGATTGTGTTATTCATTCCTATGTACACTAACATGCAGATCAAAGCAAATAGAATGAATCCCGGACAATTTGTGTTTGTGATTACATTATCTATGTATGCAGTTGTACTGACTTGTTTATTAGCAATGAATGTTTCAAAGCATGTGCTTGAATCTTTTTCAAGAGATGAGGTTGACAATACCGTGATAGTAAAATATTTCGAAAAGAAAAAAGCGAGATTATTAAGCGAAATGCAAACAGACAGTACGGCTACATCACAAGCGGAAAACAATAAAAAGATTAGTGAAAGTGCAAATAAAACCAAAGAACTAATTCACAGTTTACAATTAGACTTAATTTCTGCGGTTGAAGGTGTAGACAAAACAACTGCCCAAGACTTACTCGCGCACCCTAATTTGATTATACGGCTTGACAATTACGATATTGTAACTCTACTTATGCTAAATGAACAAAACAACAAGGCCTCTGTATTAAAAACCGCAATTGAAAATTACAGAACAGAGGCTTTAAAAGCAGTTAGTAATAATGAACTCATGACTAATAAGATTAAGGTCCTTTTAAATACAGATGATAAGATCGAACCGGAAAACAAAATGTCGTGGGAGGAGAATAATTTTTATCATAGCCCGCTGATAAGTACACTTGTACGATTAAGCGAGATGGAAAAAAATATTTGTCTGATTGAAACCCAAGTTTTAACTCTAAAAAATTAACGTCATGAAAAAATCAGTTTATATCACAGGAATTAGCTGCGCCATTTTAATGTTATTTGGTTGCGTGTCTAAGATCATGCACTGGCCGGGCGCCGGTGTCATGTTAGTTCTGGCCGTATTTTTATTTTGTTTTGGATTCTTACCAATGGCTTTAAAGAACAGTTACGATTTATTGCCACTTAAAAAAATGAAAACGCTTCATGTCATATCCTACCTGGTGTTTGCAGTTTGTATGATGGGGGTTCTTTTCAAAGTGATGCATTGGCCGGGAGCTGCTATGTTTTTACTCTTCGGGATGTTGGCGCCCTTTGTGATCTTCCTTCCTGCATATTTATACCATACCCGCGAAGAAGAAAAAACGGGGAATAAAAATTTCCTTGCTTTAGTTCTGGGCCTTATGTTTCTTGCGGTATTTAGCGTGTTCTTAGCTTTAAGCGTTAGCAAGCAAATTCTTTGGCAAGGTGTTGAATCAGTAAATCAAAACGAAAGCAATATTAAAATATATGCTTCTGCTAAAGATGAACAGAATGAAATATCAAAATCCGCTAACGACCTTATCAATTATTCAAATGAATTAAAGTGCGTGATGCTTTCAGTCGCAGGTGAAAACATGTGTGATGGAAATAATACGAATGACAATTATAAAGTTGATAGGATTAGTGGATTAGATAATTGGGGGGCAGCGAATGCTGTTTTCTTATCAGATGAAGCCGTTAGCAGAACTAAACTGCTCAAACAAAAAATCACAACCTTTAAGGAACAGGTTCTGGCTTCAAAAAATATCAGTCCTGAATTAACAGAATTAGTAAATATACTTTTTGATACCGGAGATACTGATGCCAGAGGCGTGTATCAACCAGGTATTCCTTGGGAACAAAGAGAATTCAATTACTCTGTGCTTTTTATGCTTGACTACTTATCTAAACTACAAAGCAATGTTCGCTTAGTGGAAGGTGAGGCACTTAACTAAGTGCGATTACAAAACAAACACAAACAAAACAGCCGTTGATTATTGGCAACGGCTGTTTTTTATATTTTTATCCCGATGATGCAGATATCATCTATTTGTTCCAAGCTCCCCTTCCAGTTCTCTATTTTGTTTTCCAGAATTTGTTTTTGTTCCTGAACGCCTAATACACTTACTTCCTTCAAGACTTCTAATAATTGTTTTGATTTGAACTTTTTCCCTTTCGGTCCGCCAAACTGATCGGCATACCCGTCCGTAAAAAGATAAATCATATCTCCTTTATTAAATTCTATTTTCTGATGCGTATATTTTTTTTCAGAGCCGTCAATGTCGCCGCCTATTGTATTTTTATCAGGCGAATATTCCGTCAGTATTCCTTTTGCAACATGTATGATCGGACGATTTGCCCCTGAATATTGCAAAATAGATTCCCCTTTCTGAAAAGCGCAAAGCGCTATGTCCATTCCGTCTCTGAAGGTTTTACTGGATTTATTCAGCGTTCCGGTAATTTTTATATCCATTGCTTTTAAAGCTTCCGAGGTAGTACTGATGTTTTCCTTCAAAACAACGTCCTGTAATATTTCATAACCGAGCATACTCATAAATCCTCCGGGAACACCATGACCCGTACAATCTGCAACCGCGATTATTTTATTGTGTTCCGTTTCGGCATACCAATAAAAATCCCCGCTAACTATATCCTTAGGTTTATATAAAACAAACGCGCCTGCGAAGGCTTCATTAATAGTGTTTTCCGGGGTGAGAATGGCATTCTGAATCCGCTTTGCGTAATTAATACTGTCTGTAATTTCTTTATTCTTTCGCTCAATAATTCTATTCTGACGTTCACTAACTTTAAACCGCTTATATAAAAACACAGAAAATACTAAAATTAGGATTAAACCCAATGTAACGCCGCTAATGATAATCTTCTGCCTGTCTTCCTTTTCCTTAAACTGAATTTCTTTTTTTTCTTGTTCATTTTGCAATTGCAATTCCTTCCGCGCGTATTCAAAGCTCAATTGCTTTTTTGCCATTTCTTTTACAATATTATTGTTGTTGATACTATCGCATATTTGCGAGTATTGTTTAAAATATTTAAGTGCTTTATCATTGATTTTTAGATTTTCATAAAAACTGCTTAACGAACTTGTAGCATCACGTTTAACTTCGGGGGAATTTAATTCTTCACCCATTTCTAAACCCTTCATAAAACTTTCTTCTGCTTGTTTAATCTGTTTTAGTTTTTCATAAACAAGTCCTTCATTTAAATAGGAATAAGCTAACTCAAATTTGTTACCCGTTTTCTCCTGAAAAATCATTGCCTTTTTAAAACAGTCTAAGGCCCTTTCGTATTGCTTTAATTCCAAATAAACATTACCAATATTATTTTGTGAGTTGGCGATTCCATCTTCATCTTTAAGGTTAGTCCTTGTTTTCAACGACCGTGTATAATACTCCAATGCCAAATCATACTCGTGTTTATTGTAGTAAATATTCCCAACATTATTTAAAAAAGCCCCCAACTGCTTGGTATCTCTACGGGCTTTTATTATTTCAATTGCCTGTTTATAATTTGCGAGAGCTTTTTCGTAATCGCCTTGTATAAAATAAACAATTCCAATATGGTTTAAAGCAATTGCGATCACTTCATTGATTTTGTTTTGTTCGCCAATCCTTTGAGCCTCGAGGTTGAACTCTAAAGCTTTCGTATAATCGCCTTTAGCTTCGTGCAGCCGGGCCTTAATAAGAAAATAATAAGCCTTCCCCTTTATGTAATTGATTTTTTTTGAAAGGGCTAAAAGGTTCTCATTAAGCGAATCTACCTTTGCAAAATCTCCTAAATTCAAATAATGACTGGCAACTTTATTAAGTATTATAACTTTTAATGAGTCCTCTGCTTGTTTATGCATTACTTTGAACAATGAATCAAGGTTCATATTGCCTACTTGCCCATTTATTAAAAACGTAAGCAATATAAAATTCAATATTAAATGTTTTTTCATTCTTAAATATAAATTCCGGCTATACATATATCATCAACCTGCTCTAAATCCCCACGCCACCTCTCAATTTCATTATTTAATGCTTCCTTTTGTTTGTCCATTGTAAGATTACCATTATTTAATATCAGTTGTTGCAATTGCTTATACTTGAACTTTTTTCCTTTAGGTCCACCAAACTGATCGGCAAAACCGTCTGTAACTAAATATAATTGATCGCCCTTTATTAAATCTATTTCGTGCAAAGTAAACGGCTTCTCTTTGTGCGTTAAGCCTACCGGCATCTTATCCGTTTGCGAAACCTGAATCTCATTGTTTCTTAATAAATAAAAGAAATTATTAGCACCGGTGTATCTCAGCTTTTTATTTTTTAAATCAATAGCGCACAAAATACAATCCATTCCGTCTTTACTCACATCACCACCATCCGGATTAAGTGACCGGATGATTTCTTTCCTTGTTTCGTTTAAAATTTGGTCCGGTTGCAAAATCCCCCGTTCAATAATCACCTCATTCAATACCGAAATATTAAGCAAACTCATAAAAGCGCCAGGTACCCCATGACCTGTGCAATCGGCAACTATCAGGTAGAAAATTCCTTTGTGCTCGAGTGCCCAATAAAAATCACCGCTAACAATATCTTTTGGCTTATATAAAATAAAAAAATCATTTATTCTCCCCTTGAAATAATTTTCGGAGGTCAATAAGGCATTTTGAATTCTGCTCGCATAATAAATGGAAGCAACGATTTCTTTTTGTTTGACCTCCACTATTTCCTTCTGCCGGATTATCTCCGTGTTTTTTTGTTCAAGAGCTTTATTTGTCTTTCTCCTGTGTAAATTGACTCTTATCACAAAGCCGAAAATAATCAACAACAAAACACCACCCACTATTCCGGATGAAATCATCCATTCCTGCCGTTTAAGGTCAAGATCTGAAATTTCCTTCTCGTTTTTTAGCAGCTGAATTTCTTTCTCACTTTTTTCTTTTCCGTATTTGGCTTCCATTGTAGCAAGCTTGTCGCCAAAGTTCAATGAATCATTTAATTTAGCATAGAGCCTGTGCGCCTCCAGGGCCTTTTTATAATCGCCTTGGTCTTCATATATCCAAGATAAAGATTGATAGCAGGCAATCAGTCCTTGCGGAGATTTACTCTGATTACAAACGCTGATTGAGGTATCAATATACCGAAGTGCATTTTTGAAATTACGTTTTATTTTATTAATGTCGCCCAGGTTACGGTAATTTAGTTCCAGGCCTTCGAGGTTCTTTATTTCCTTATTTATTTTAAGGGCTCTTAAAAAATAAATTTCTGCTGAATCGTTATTGTGTTTGACATTAAATATACCGCCAATATTATTTAAGGTCAAAGCGATTCCGCTCTTATTTTCTATTTCACAATTTACTTTGTAGGAAGTCTTATAATAAGTCAGCGCCGCATCCGGATCGCCCTGCTCTTCATAAATTATACCAATATTATTTCCCGAGATAGCAATGCCCTCTTTAAAGTCTTTTAAAACAAATAAATCGTTGGCGTTCAGAAAATGTTTCAGCGCATCATTTCTGCTTTTCTGCCGCCAGTAAATTAAACCAAGATTATTTTCAGACCAGCCCAGAGCTATTGTGTCTCTGATTTCCTCTCTGATCTTTATTGCATTTAAATAAGCTTCTACGGCTACTTCAAACGATCCGTGCAGATAGGATCCGAATCCGATGTTGTGCCAACATTGGGCTTCCAATCTTTTCAAATTATTGTTATGCGCAATCTGAACTGCTTTTCTGTATAAATAAATAGCGCTATCGGGATCGCCTGTTCTCTCGATCGACAGCGCATACCACCTTATGCCTTCTACAATTCCCTTAGCAAAATTATTTTTCTCCGATAAGATACGTGCCTGCGTCGAAAGCTGTTTGATTTTTGCATAATCACCGGCATCGAATAAGTGGATACATGCCCTATTCATTTCTTTAACCTTGTCGGTATCGTGTTTCACAAACCCGGCCCGGGAAAAAAAAGGGAATAAAAATAATATAATAAGTACCTTTTGCATGTTAGTGCCGTGATTTTTGACCTCTAAAGATGGGAAATAATTTTCTAATACCCCAAAACAGGCCCTAACCAGCGCTCAATCTCTGATAAACTCATTTTTTTTCGTTTGGAATAATCCTCCGCCTGCTCTTTGGTAATTTTTCCTGTACCGAAATACTGAGCTTCCTTATTGGCAAAATACAATCCGCTTACGGCGGCAGTTGGAACCATGGCCAGACTTTCTGTTAATTTAATGCCTGTTTGTTTTTCAACATCCAATAATTTCCAGATGGTCAGTTTTTCCGTATGATCAGGTTGTGCCGGATAACCGGGTGCCGGACGAATACCAGCGTACTCTTCCTTAATTAATTCTTCGTTACTGAATTTCTCAGTCTTAGCATAGGCCCAGATTTCAGTACGTACTTTTTTATGCATTAGTTCTGCAAATGCTTCTGCCAAACGATCTGCCAATGCTTTTAACATAATCGCACTGTAATCATCGTGATCCATTTCAAAACGTTTTACATGTTCATCAATACCAATTCCCGTTGTTAAAGCAAAAGCACCAATGTAGTCAATTGGGAGTTGGGAGTTGGGAGTTGGAGGTTTTGGTGCAATAAAATCAGCCAGCGCAATGTTATATTGTCCCGCCGGTTTTTTGGTTTGCTGACGGATGGTATGGAAATGGCATTTTACTGCTTTACCATCCTCACTCAGCACCTCAACATCATCGTGATTAATCGTATTAGCTGGATAAATGCCAATTACGGCGTTTGCCTGCAACCATTTTTCATCAATAATTTTTTTTAGCATGTTTTGGGCATCCGTAAATAATTTTTTCGCCTCTTCTCCACGCTTCTTATCATCAAATATTTTAGGATATGAGCCTTTTAATTCCCAACTGTGAAAAAATGGTGTCCAATCTATATATTCCGAAATTTCTTTAATTGAATAATCATTAAAGGTTTTATTTCCGAGCAAACCCGGTTTAGCAATACTACCATTACTGAAATCCAATTTTAATTTATTTCCGCGTGCTTCAGATAAGGAAATGAATTTATTTTGTCCCTGCGCATTTTTATTTTGTTCCCGCACACGCTCGTAATCTTTATTAACATCTTTCATAAAGGCATCTCGCAGTTCATCCGAAATCAAACTGCTAGCCACAGGAACTGATTTACTTGCATCATTCACATGTACAACAGGACCGGAATAATTTTGTGCAATTTTTACGGCAGTATGAACTTTAGATGTTGTCGCACCGCCAATCAATAATGGCGTTTTAAAACCTAAGCGTTCCATTTCCTTAGCAACGTGCACCATTTCATCCAGTGATGGTGTAATTAATCCACTTAAACCAATAATATCCACATTATGATGGCGCGCTTGTTCCAAAATTCTATCGCAGGATACCATCACCCCTAAATCTATAATCTCATAATTATTACAAGCTAATACAACGCCCACAATATTTTTACCAATATCGTGCACATCACCTTTCACAGTTGCCATTAAAATTTTTCCGGCGTTAGTTCTTCCATCACCAACTATACCCGCTTTTTTGTTTGCTTCTTTTTCCGCTTGTAAAAATGGCTCAAGGTAGGCCACTGCCTTTTTCATAACGCGGGCGCTCTTTACCACCTGCGGTAAAAACATTTTTCCACTTCCAAATAAATCACCTACCACATTCATACCATCCATTAACGGACCTTCAATAACATGTAATGGTCGTCCTAATTTCTGGCGAGCTTCTTCGGTGTCGGCATCAATATGCTCCACCAATCCTTTTACTAAAGCATAACTCAATCGCTCTTCAACAGCTCCTTTTCTCCACTCTTCATCTTTTTCATTTTTTTGTGCTGAAATTCCTTTTAAAGATTCTGCATGTTCCACCAATCGTTCTGTGGCGTCATCTCTTCTGTTCAACAACACATCTTCAACTAGTTCTAATAATTTCTTGTCGATGTCATCGTAAATTACCAATTGAGCGGGGTTTACAATTCCCATGTCCATACCATTTTTAATAGCATGAAATAAAAACGCTGAGTGAATAGCTTCACGAACGTGATCATTTCCCCTGAAAGAAAAACTAACATTACTTACGCCGCCACTCACCTTCGCAAATGGTAAATTTTCTTTTATCCATTTCGTTGAATTAAAGAAATCCAAAGCATTTAAACGGTGTTCTTCCATGCCTGTGGCTACCGGAAAAATATTCGGGTCAAAAATAATATCCTGAGGTGTGAAGTTTACTTTCTTTACCAACACATCGTAAGCGCGTTTACAAATGTCAATCCGCCTTTGTAAAGTATCTGCTTGCCCAACCTCATCAAAAGCCATCACAATAACCGCAGCGCCATATTGTTTTACTTTTTGTGCCTGTTCAATAAATTTTTCTTCTCCTTCCTTTAAAGAGATAGAATTTACAATTGCTTTTCCTTGAACACATTTCAATCCAGCCTCAATAACTGTCCATTTAGAAGAGTCGATCATGATAGGCACTTTACAAATATCCGGCTCAGAAGCAATCAGGTTTAAAAATTTTGTCATCGCTGCTTCACTATCCAACATCCCTTCATCCATATTAACATCTATCACCTGTGCGCCACCATCTACCTGGTCTTTTGCAATCGATAATGCCTCTTCGTAATTCCCTTCCTTAATTAAACGAAGGAATTTTTTTGAGCCGGTAACATTTGTGCGCTCTCCCACATTCATGAAATTACTTTCAGGGCGAAGTGTTACCGGTTCCAGTCCACTTAAATGCATCAAAGTATCCGCTACCGGTTTTTTGCGGGGCTTTGCTGTTTTTGCTAATTCAGCTATACGCTTAATATGAGATGGTGTTGTTCCGCAACAACCACCAACAATATTTAAAAATCCGGCTTTCAAAAATTCTTCTATTTGATGGCCCATCTCGTGAGCATCCTGATCGTATTCGCCAAACTGATTCGGCAATCCCGCATTTGGATAAGCGCTCACAAAAAACGGTGCTTTATCAGAAAGTTCTTCCAAATAAGGACGCATATCTTTTGCGCCCAATGCGCAATTTAACCCAACGCTTAATAAATCAACATGAGAAATAGAATTTAAAAATGCCTCGGTAGTTTGTCCGGATAAAGTTCTGCCGCTGGCATCGGTAATTGTTCCCGATACCATCACCGGCATTTTAATATTTTTTTCTTTGCATACATTTTGAATGGCAAACAAAGCCGCTTTTGCATTCAATGTATCAAAAATTGTTTCAACTAATAAAATATCAGAACCGCCTTCAATTAATCCCTTCGCCTGTTCAGCGTAAGCTTCAACTAATTCATCAAAGGTAATCGCACGGAAACCGGGATCATTTACATTCGGAGACAATGACAAAGTACGATTGGTTGGTCCGAATGCGCCGGCAACATATTTTGGAACATTGGCGAATTCAGGGAATTCTTTCTTGAATTCTTCAATAGCTTCCTTTGCAATCTTAGCCGACTCATAATTCAATTCGTAAGCCAACGATTCCATTCCATAATCCGCCATTGCAATTGTAGTTGCACTAAACGTATTTGTTTCGATAATATCAGCGCCTGCTTTTAAATATTCTTTATGAATCGCTTTGATGATTTGAGGTTGTGTTAAAGACAATAAATCATTATTTCCTTTTAAATCTTTCGGCCATTCTGAAAAACGTTTGCCGCGGTAATCTTTTTCTTCCAGCTTGTATTGCTGAATCATCGTACCCATAGCACCATCGATTACCAAAATGCGTTTTTCTAATTCTTTTTTAATATCAGTACTCATAGTTGCCCAAAATATATTTTTGTATCGTAATCCAAACGCACCAGATTATTTTCCTGATAGCGGTTATATATTTTTCTTAAACAATAGATCATATGGTCAAAATCCGGATGCCCTTGGTTGGGCATATACGACGACGACAATACTCTACCTTTCAATCCTTCAAAATCCACCTCCTGATAATTGTAAAAACTTCGTTCTTTATAATTACCCGCGCCAAAGAAATTATCGAATTGCGATTTCTCTTGGGTATTCTTATGATTTATCTCTTTATAATCTGTTCCAAACATTTGTAAAAAATCTTCGTAAACTTTTAAAAAATCAGTTGAATCAGTTCTCCTGTCATTCCACATCAATACTACAAAGCCATTTGGCTTTAGTATACGCTTGCATTCTTCTTTAAATGAATCGTTATTGAACCAGTGAAAGGCCTGAGCGCAAAGAATTACATCAACACTACTATTCTCCAAAGTTGTTGCTTCTGCTTTACCATCAACCGAAGCAAAGAATCCTTTATCAGAATAATTTTTTAGGATTGTTTCAGCAGCTAAGCGCATTGCTTGGTTTGGTTCAACGCCAATTACTTTGTAATTATTTTTTAAAAACAATTCTGCAGAAATTCCGGTACCTGACCCAATATCGGCAATAACAGAACTTTCGGAAATGATATTCCGTGCTTTCAAAAAGTCAATCACCTCCGCAGGATAATGCGGACGATACTTGACATAATTGTCAACTCTATCAGAAAATCTATTTGTTACTGTTGTCATAAATAAAAAAATCCCTTCACGTTTTACCGGAAGGGATTAGTTATATCTTTTGTTTTTAAAATACTAATTACTCCGGCTTATTTGCACTCCGTTTAAACGGAATCACGATTTCCCACCTTCTGGTGCAGTTAGTGAATTGGCGAGTTTTGAATTAGTGAGCTATCTCACCAAATCACAACTCATAACTCACAAATTGAATCAGGGTTGGTAAGGTATCATAGGGCGTGTCCCTCCACCTTTCGCAATAAGCATACTATAAAGAACTGGCGTAAAGATACGGCTTTTTCAAATAAGATAAAAATCCCTATTTTAGCTCTAAAATACCACTTATGAAGTCACTTCTTTTAGCCATTTTGAGTTTTATGGGAAGCGCTTGCTTTTCACAGTCAAAAAACGACATTTCAGAGGTAAGTGATATCATGAAAAAACAGGAGGCCGCCTGGAACAAGGCAGATATTGAGGGTTTTATGGCTTATTATTGGAAGAGCGACAGTCTTAAATTTATTGGGAGCAAAGGCATTACTTACGGCTGGCAAAAAACGCTCGATAACTACAAAAAAAATTACCCGACTCCGGAAGCCATGGGTGTTTTAACTTTTGAAAATAATACAATTGAACAATTATCGGTTGCCAAAATTTTTGTAATAGGTAAATGGAATTTAAAAAGGAAGGCCGGAGACGTTGGCGGTTCTTATACTTTGCTCTGGAAAAAAATAAACGGGAAGTGGGTTATTGTTGTCGATCATACGAGCTAGGTCTTTTTCTTTGATGCCGGGTTCAATTTATTCACGTTCCTTTCAATATACTTTTCTGTAGGCATCAGTGATTGCTGGATGCGTTTTGCATAAACTAAAGAATCAAGAATTTCTTTTTGTTTTGCTTCAATTATTTTATTCTTTTCCTCAACTTTATTTTTTTCTTCCACCACATCTGCCGTTCGTTCGACTACAATTTGCTCGAGTTCCTTTTGACGTTTCCGTAAAACACGTGTACGCTGATTCAAATACAATATTATTATTGCAATTAATGAAAGCACATAGAATAAATAGGCCCAAATAGTTTGCCACCAAGGAGGTTTGATAATAAATTGATATTCGAAAGGCTTACTCCATTTTTCTGAAACACTTTTAGCCTTTACTTTAAAAGTATAGGTTCCATAATGCAAGCTTGTATAAATTGCTTTTGTTTCGGAAGTAATAGGGTGCCATTCTTTATCGGACCCTTCTAAAAAATACTGATATCTTATTCTGTGACTGTTCGTCCAGTCAATGACTGAATAATTAAACGTAATACTATTAATAGTATAGGGCAGTTCTAAATTTAAAGGATAGTTGCCGAACGCGGGAACATCAGAAAATTTAATGCTAGAAAGATCAAGCTGTTTCTTTTCCCCAATGAGCCAACTCTTTTTTTCTTTTATTGAATCCTTTAATGCATTAAAGTTAATATAGTTTTGTTCAAGATTAATATAATCAAGATTAATCTTTGGAACAGCTGTATCGTAATTCAGATCGTTTGTTTCAAGTGTTGTTAAACTTTTTACACTCCCCCACCAAGCCCGTCCTTTAGTATCCATAAAGCCACTGTTGCTACAAAAGTCTTCTCCTCTCAACCCATCAGGTCTGGTATACGTTTTTATCAAAAGATCACTATAAGAATGGCTGTTGTTTTTCATGATAACATGATTGATCCCAAAATCGGTACTGATCCAAATACCTATGTATCCTGATTTCACATTCCAGGGATTATCTTCAATTATACTTCTAATTCTATCGTCACTCAATCCTTCAGCGGTAGTTATTTTCATCATGTATTTTCCATCATATCTGTATAGGCCTCCTCCTATTGTTCCGAACCATACATTTCCACTACGGTCTGTCAAAACATTCTTAATTGATTTTTTAGCGATGCCGTGTTCCTCACTGAAAAAAGTCAATTTTCCATCACTCATTTTACATAAGCCCTTTGATGTTCCGAACCACATATTTCCATTTATGTCCTGTGCAATATCCCTGACATCATTACTTGGCAAGCCCTGATCTTTTTTATACCGCGTAAATTGTTTGCCGTCGAATTTAATAGCACCTTCGTTGTTAGTGCCAATCCACATATTTCCTTCTGCATCCTGAATTATCCCGGTAACATCATTTGAAAAGAGTCCCTGTTCCTTTCTGTATCTTACTAGTGTCTTTCCTTCGTATTTAACTATACCACCTGACGCTGTATTAAACCACATATTTCCATCCTTATCCGCCAGCATGAATAAGACGGTTCCAAAAATACGGACCTTTTCTCTCATGGTAAAAATCTTCATGCCATCGTACTTGTATAGACTGTTATCGTAAGAGCCTAACCAAATATTTTTTTTTGCATCCTCACCAATGCTCATAATAATTTGATCGAAGCCCTGATTAGGAATAAAGTGTTTGAATGATTTTGTAGTGAGTTTACAAACTCCACCACCATCAGTACCTGCCCAAATATTTCCGGAATGATCTTCAATAAAACATTCTACGGTAGTTACGGTCAATCCTTCTCTGTCGGTATACCAGGTGAAATTTTTTCCGTCATAACAACTCATTCCACCACGATAAGCTGAGAACCAAATATTTCCTTCATGATCGGCCATTACATTCCGTACGTTATGACTGATCAGCCCATTCTTTTCTGTATATATTTCGATTGTTTTGCCATCTATTTTTTGTGCGCCGCTCCCGCTTATCCAAATATTTCCGGCCTTATCCAATGCCATGGATTCAATACGATTGGCCGGTAATCCGTTTTTATCAGTGAAATTCAAAAATGATTTTCCATCAAAACAAGATAACCCATTGTCATGCGTACTGCACCATAAGTTTCCTGATTTGTCAAATATTATATTATTAGGTGCAATGCTATTAAAGCCTTGCGCTGTTGAATAGGTTGTAAATTTATTTCCGTCAAACTTACTTATCCCTTTACTTGTTCCTACCCAGATATTTCCATCCTTATCAATATTAATTGCTGAAACCACATTATAAGGCAATCCACCCAATGTATCAAAAACAGTGAACACTTTTCCGTCGTACTTAATGAGTCCGTTCCAATTCGCTATCCATAAATTTCCGGCTTTATCTTCTTTTACCAAGGACTTTGCATTTTTAAGTATCGCATTTTTTTCTGAAAGATTAATGATTGATTTTCCATTATAACGCATCAGTTCGCCATCCGTAGAGATCCAAATATTTCCTCTCGAATCCTCGAACAACTCGCGTACATACGAAGAGGCTAATCCTTGCGCAACATCAAGGTATTGTATATTGCAACTTGCATTATCCTTAAATCTCATATCTGCAGCAGGCAGCGGTTCAGGTAAATCACAGGATACTATTTTACCGAATGCAACAGTTACCAGAGGATCTGTTTTTACTTCAATTTTGTTTTTTTTAAAAAACTCTTCGTCCAAAACTATAATCTCAGGTTGCACCAAAGGATGTACATTACTCTCGTACGGCAGCGGATCTCCTTCTTTTATATCCAATATCTCCGGCGTGATAACGGGATTAATTGAAGGCGGCGAAATGCTATCAGGTGACACAAGTGTGCCCTGCGTTTCAAAGGCGATTGCTTTTTCAGAAATGGCTTCAGCTTGCTTTTCAGAACGACTGCAAGCGAAAAAAATAAAAAACAGTATATGTATGTAATGGCTATTTTTTTTCAAGCAGCCTGTTTAAAATATCACTAGCACTTTTTGCGATCACCGTTCCCGGACCAAAAATAAAAGACACACCGGCTTTATATAAAAAATCATAATCTTGTTGGGGAATTACGCCACCAGCCACAACAATAATATCTCCACGCTTATACTTTTTCAATTCTTCAATTACTTGCGGAATAAGCGTTTTATGTCCTGCAGCTAGACTGCTGATGCCTAAAATATGTACATCATTTTCTATAGCTTGTTTTGCGGCTTCGGCCGGAGTTTGAAACAGCGGACCAATATCTACATCAAATCCCATATCGGCAAAACCAGTAGCAATTACTTTTGCTCCTCGGTCGTGACCATCTTGTCCCATTTTTGTAACCATAATACGTGGTCGGCGACCATCTTGTGCGGCGAATTTATCTGCTAATTCGCGTGCCCTTGAAAAATCTTTATCCATACTGATTTCTTTACTATATACACCTGCTATAGAGCGGATACTCGCTTTATAACGGCCAAATATTTTTTCTAATGCAAATGATATTTCTCCTAAAGATGCTCTGACGCGTGCTGCATTTATTGTTAGTTCTAAAAGATTTCCCTTACCTGTTTTTGCAGCTTCGGTTAATGCATCTAGTGCTTTTTGTACTTCTTCGCTATTCCGTTCCGCTTTTAATTTTTTTAACCGTTCTATTTGTTGATCGCGCACCTTTGCATTATCCACATCCAAAACGTCGATGTGTGTTTTCTCTTCTGTTCTGTAAGCATTAACGCCGACAATAATATCTTTTCCTCCATCAATACGCGCTTGTTTTCTTGCAGCTGCTTCTTCAATTCTCATTTTCGGAATTCCGGTTTCAATCGCTTTCGCCATGCCGCCTAATTCTTCAACTTCCTGAATTAATGTCCACGCCTTTTGTGCTAATTCATTTGTTAAACTCTCAACATAATAAGAACCACCCCAAGGATCAACTACTTTACAAACATTTGTTTCCTGCTGCAAAAATATTTGCGTGTTGCGTGCGATGCGTGCGCTAAAATCAGTTGGTAAAGCAATTGCTTCATCCAACGCATTGGTGTGTAAACTTTGCGTGCCGCCCATGGCGGCTGCTAATGCTTCAACACAAGTACGTGCTACATTATTGTAAGGATCCTGTTCTGTTAAGCTCCATCCACTAGTTTGACAATGCGTACGGAGCATCAATGATTTTGTTGATGTAGGATTAAATTGCTTCACAATCTTTGCCCACAACATTCTTGCTGCCCGCATTTTTGCAATCTCCATGAAATGATTCATGCCAATAGCCCAGAAGAAAGACAAACGCGGAGCAAATGCATCAATGTCCAATCCGGATTTCACACCTGTACGTATGTATTCTAATCCATCGGCTAAGGTATAAGCCAATTCAATATCTGCAGTAGCACCTGCTTCCTGCATGTGATAACCGCTGATTGAAATTGAATTGAACTTCGGCATATTTTCCGAAGTGAATTCAAAAATATCCGCAATAATTTTCATGGATGAAGCGGGAGGATAGATGTAGGTATTCCGCACCATGAACTCTTTTAAAATATCGTTCTGAATGGTCCCGCTTAATTTATCCATACTTACGCCTTGCTCTTCTGCAGCAACAATGTAAAATGCTAATATGGGAAGCACTGCTCCATTCATCGTCATCGACACACTCATCTGATCTAATGGAATCTGATCAAACAATATTTTCATGTCCAGAATTGAATCAATGGCAACTCCCGCTTTTCCAACATCGCCCTGTACACGTTCATGATCACTATCGTAGCCTCGATGTGTTGCCAGATCAAATGCAACTGATAATCCTTTTTGTCCGCCTGCTAAATTTCTTCTGTAAAACGCATTACTTTCTTCGGCCGTACTGAATCCTGCATACTGACGGATTGTCCACGGGTTTTGAACATACATACTTGAATAAGGCCCACGCAAAAATGGCACAATACCGGCCCCAAAATTTAAATGTTCCAGATTTTTTATATCTGCTGAAGAATAAACAGATTTTATTTCGATTTGCTCGGCCGTGACAAAGACATCCCCCCTCGCGTTCGCGACATCCCCTTTAAAGAGGGAATTTTTAGACGTATAAGTTATTTTAGAAAAATCTTTTCTCATTTGGCTTAGTTCGGAGTTTTTAGTTCGGGGTTCGGAGATGATTTTTGACTGTCGAGTTCGGTTGCTAAGCGGATAGGCTTAATCGCATTTATGCTTTTTTTAATACTCCTAACAGCCAACTCTGAACTCCGAACTGAATCATTTGGGTTCTGAAATTTATTTACTCCCACCAAAACTAGTTTTCCGTTCGCGAATTCTTCATGAAGCGAATTTGCCCCGTCGGAAATCAGATCCTGAATAAAATTATTTTTCAAACAAGCCAGAAATCCGCCTTTGCTTTCAATCACTTTAAATTGTTCCCAGGCCTTCTCGGCAATTGTATCAGTAATAGATTCAATGTAATAGGAGCCCGCCGAAATATCTGCTACTTTATTTAAATAACTTTCTTCTTTTAATACATGTTGCTGGTTACGGGAAATACGCGAACTGAAATCAGTAGTCACTTCAAAACCTTGATTATATGGGAGAACAGTTAAACTATCGGCACCACCAATAACTGCACTCATGGCTTCAGTTGTTGTGCGCAACATGTTATTGTAAATGTCCAAGTTGCTTTTATCCACCATTGTTGTTTGCGCATGAATATGAATAGGAAAATTTGTTTTGTATTGCTCTTGTAACAAAGCAATTAATTTCCTTAATGCGCGGAATTTGGCAATCTCCGTAAAAAAATCAGGCGCAACAGATAAAGAAAAATGAAGCGATTTGTCTTTTAAGCTATTTTGATCAGATAAATAATTAAAATATTCGTTAGTATGAGCAAGACCGATTGCTAATTCATTTACAGTACTTGCTCCCGCGTCCTCATATAGACCAATGTTTACCGGAATATGTTTTAACTTGTTAAGAACAGCTAAATCTTTTGGTTCATCCCTGTGCCACTCGCCGTAAAAAGCTAAAAGATGAAGTGGATCGATATTAACAAAACATTTTATTTTTCCCTCATGTTGATTTACTTTTCCATAATGATTTCTTAAATCATCCAGAACATGAAGTGCATCATTGGTAATTGTGAATTGAGAGTAAATATGTTCTAAGGAAATATTTTTAATTAATTCGGCCGTACTAATTTTTTTGCTGATGAAGAAAGAAATTCCGCTTGCGCCACCCTCTAATGCTTTCAAAGCACGCTGGTTCGCTTCCTTTTCATCAGCAACCACAATATGCTCGCAAATATCCCAATCGTTATTTGCGAATAATGGTTCGTGCTTTTGTGTAAGATTTTCGGAAGTATAAAATGGATTTACATCAAACCCATTATGGGTTTTCCAAATCAATTGATTAAAATCAACGCCTTTTAAATCTTTAATTATTTGTTCTTTCCATTGGGCGGAAGTAACGCCTGTAAATTCTGTGAAAAGGTTTTCCATACTTCTACTTTCTTCGCTTAAGAAGAATCTGCATTAAAATATTTTTGAAATTTCTTTTTTTGTATACTCTAAAGCTACTTCGTTTGGCATTTTTTTATCCAAATTTGCAACAATATTTAAAATCATCATAGCTAATTCATTACTCGGCGCATCTGTTGGTACTTTTGTTGCAGAAATATTTATCAATTTAATGATTTCTTCTTTGGAGGTTTTCACCAATTCCCAAGTATTATGTGAAACAAATATTTGCTGGGAAATATTATGTTCGTATTCCGACTTTATGGTTTGTATCAAATCCAGATGCAATTGTCTGCTGCTAATGCCATGTTTGTTTACGCGTACAACAAGATTATTAGGATTAATCCTTTCTAAAAAAATAACAACACGTTCGTAAGCCTGAATTTTTTGTGGCGTTGTTAAATTTAAAGACGCTTTTTTTAATTCATGTTCGCGTTTACTCTGCTCGTTTTTAAAGAATTTTTGAAATAAGAAAACCGCTGCTAAAAACACAACTCCTGCCGGTAAAATAATTTTGAGTAAGTCTATAATTGCTTCCATAAATATCTATGCTAAGTTCTTAAATTTCGCTATTTTTTTGCTCATTTTATCATTGTTTAATCTAAATATTTGTGTGATTTTCGTCTTGTTTCCCTTACATTTATCCTAAATAACGGCCTATTTTACAGGAAAATACATCCGAAGCTGATTTTTTCGGTTTTTTTATGGAAATAATGCCAGTCCAACATCTAAATAGCATAAAAACAACCATATGAGTTTCAAGAAAATTTTTACCGTTTTACTGATGTGTGCTGCAAGCGCTGTTATCGCGATGGGTTTTTTCAGTAATTTTTTTACAAGAGAAGCAGATTTTATTATTAATAAAGGCGACAGCTATGAAAG
>JAHEYE010000253.1 GCA_023251695.1 Sphingobacteriaceae bacterium
TACCGTATGTGTGCCCGTTGTTAAGCCCGTGGCCGTTGATCCTGATGCTGTACCGTTAATCGAATAACTGTAGGCAGGGCTGCCGCCCGTTACACCTATCGTTACACTGCCTGCCGATCCCACACAAGAGTTTGGTGTTGTCGTAAAACTCAATGCCGTCGGACCAGGTAAATTAACTATCGTTACTGTTTTTACAAATACGCAACCTTTACTGTCCATTACTCCAATGGTGTAAGTTCCGGGAGAGAGATTTGTTAAACTCGTCGTTGTTGAATATGGACCCCCATTTACATTATAACTGTAACTCGGTGTGCCTCCTGTCGTCGCTCCTATACTTATGGCCCCATTATTGTTACCACAAGTGGCGTTCGTAAACGTAGTCGCTAAAGCTGTTATCGGGGGAGAGTTGGTAATACTTGTTGTAAAATTTACTGTACAGCCAAAGTTATTCACCATCGTAATCGTGTAGTTTCCGGCACCTAAGCCTGTAACGGTCTGCGTACCTACCCCAACACTGTTAACTGAATATCCACTAACAGTTTGTCCGGGACCGGATGTATTAGCAATATAAATTATGCCATTATTAAATCCGCAGGTTGCATTTGTTGGTGTAGCATTTCCGGAAGGAGATGGATTTACACTCACTGTTGCAACGGCAGTACCCGTACAACCTGCAGTTGCACCGGTGACCGTATAGTTTGTTGTGACGACAGGACTTGCGTTCGCAGTATTAACTCCGGTTGGTACAGCACCTGCAGACCATGTGTAAGAAGTAGCACCATTTGCTGTAAGTGCCGCTGTTTGTCCTGCACATATTGCAGGTGAATTGACCGTGACAGTTGGGTTTGGATTAACAGTTACACAAACATTATTTGTAGTTAATGTTGCTGCGCATCCCGTGACGACGGCATGAAAACAAATATTAGATGTAAGACCAGCCGCAATATAAGTACCCGTAGTAGCGCCTGGAATATTAGTCCAAGGGCCCGCCGTGGTTGGCGCAGATTGCCATTGCAAAGTTCCTGTATAAGAAGTAGAAGTAACTGTAGCAGTTTGTCCGGGACAAATTGAAGCAGGAACTACATTCGCAACTCCAATTACAGGAGGAACAGAAGCAACTACAACAGTAATATTATTGCTGATTGACCAGCAACCTAATTGTCCGCCGGTAACTGTACATGTATAAGTAGTAGTTACAGTTGGTGAAGCAACAGGATTAGAACAAGTTGTACAACTCAAACCTGTTGCAGGTGACCATGCATAAGTTTTTGGACCGGGACCACAACCTACAGCGTTTGCAGTTAACTGTGAATTTCCGGGAATACAAATTGAAGGTGGGCTTGCAGTCAATGTAAGAGTTGGAGGAGTTGAAACACCGGGTGTAGTAAAATTGAAAGTTGCAGTCCATAAACTAGTAGCGAAACCGGTATTATTTCTTTCGCGTGCACGGAATTGATAAACTGTACCGGGACATAATCCGCAAATAGGAATGTTCATTGCAGGATAAGTATAAGGATTAGATGCACCTGTTACGGTTGCAGAAGTATAAGTATAAGCGGCTAAACCGGAAAAAGGAACACCGTTACAGGTAATTTCAACATCAATATTATCAGGACACCAATAAATGGTAGTCGATTGCCAATTCAAAACTAAATTACAGCCAACAATACTTTGACTCACCAAAGTTGGAACTTGAAGTGGCGAACATGCGTTGGAAGAAAAAGGTAACTTTAAAATAAAAATTAAAAGGAAAGTGAAGCGGAGATTTTTTAGATTTAATTTTTGCATTTCGGGAATGATTTAATAAAACCTAAAATACAAAACACAGGGGGCCAGTACTATTTCCCTACTCATTTTATTTATAGTCCCACTCAAAAATTCTGGGTACTTATATGAATATCGCAGTCTTTTTGTGATTTGAACAAGTTATTAACACTCAACTGATTGAGTATTATAACATTAATTATGTACTGAAAAGGCCTAAAACTTAGTAAATTTGTAATCTAAATTAATTGAAATCATGTATCCAGAATCCTTAGTAAAACCAATGAAAGCTGAACTCGTTAGTTCAGGCTTTGAAGATTTGACAACATCAGATGCTGTTGAAAATGCCATAAAACAGAAAGGTACTGTATTAGTTGTTGTAAATTCAGTATGTGGTTGCGCGGCAGGTGCTGCCCGTCCGGGAATAAAACTCAGCCTTAGTCATACAAAAAAACCAGGAAAACTAACAACTGTTTTTGCAGGTTTCGACACAGAAGCTGTTGCGCAGGCAAGAAAACATTTTTCACCCTATCCTCCATCATCACCTGCTATTGCATTATTTAAGAATGGAGAATTAGTTCATATGGTGGAAAGACATAACATTGAAGGCCGAACTGCAGCCATGATCGCTGACCATTTGAAAATGGTTTACGATGAATTTTGTTGAGATTCTGACTAACGTCAGAATGACGGCACGAAACAAAAAACCCCGGCTTTTCAGTCGGGGTTTTTAATTATTTAGAATTTTCTATTACGCTTCTTCTTCGATTTCTTCTTTGCTAGCCATTAAGCGCTCGTATTCTTCTTTGCTTCCTACAACCAGTTTTTCGTAGTGACGAAGACCGGTACCTGCAGGAATCAAGTGACCTACAATTACGTTTTCTTTCAAGCCTAATAAAGTATCTACTTTACCATTTACAGCTGCCTCGTTTAATACCTTGGTTGTTTCCTGGAACGATGCCGCAGAAATCCAACTATGTGTTTGTAACGAAGCACGTGTGATACCCTGTAATATAGGATTTGCTGTTGCAGGAACCGCATCACGCGCTTCAACAACTTTCATATCCTTACGCTTTAATACAGAATTCTCATCACGTAATTTACGTGCAGTTATAATTTGTCCGCGTTTTAATTCAACAGAATCACCCGGATCCATAACAATCTTCTTACCGTAAACATTATCATTTTCAGTCATGAAATCAACTTTGTTTACAATTTGTTGTTCAAGGAAAACAGTATCGCCCGGATCAACAATCTCCACTTTACGCATCATCTGACGCACGATAGTTTCGAAATGTTTGTCGTTCAATTTCTGACCTTGTAAACGGTATACCTCCTGAATTTCATTCACTAAATATTCCTGAACTGCAGTAGGACCTTTAATCGCTAAAATATCACCAGGAGATGTTGCTCCATCTGATAAAGGATCACCTGCGCGAACGAAATCATTTTCCTGAACCAGGATATGTTTGGATAGAGAAACTAAGTAACGGCGTTGCTCGCCTGTTTTTGCTTCAACCACAACTTCACGGTTACCACGTTTAATTTTACCAAACGTTACGATACCATCAATCTCAGAAACAACAGCAGGATTACTTGGATTACGTGCTTCGAATAATTCTGTTACACGAGGTAAACCACCGGTGATATCACCTGTTTTTCCTGTTACGCGAGGGATCTTAACTAAGATTTGTCCGGGTTCGATTTTCGCTACTTCGTTAACAACGATGTGCGCACCTACAGGTAAGTTATACATTTTTAAAGACTCACCTTTTTTATCCACGATACGGATCAATGGATTCATTGTTTTGTCTTTACTTTCAATAATTACTTTTTCTTTAAAGCCTGTTTGCTCATCAGACTCTTCACGGAAAGTTACATTTTCTTTAATGTGTTCGTATGTAACAGTTCCACCGAATTCAGAAACAATAACAGCGTTATATGGATCCCAATCACAAATCAAATCACCCTTCTTCACTTTCGCTCCGGGTTTGATATATAATTGTGAACCATAAGGAATGTTACCTGTTGTTAAAGTAATACCTGTATTGGCGTCAACAATTCTTGATTCAGTTGAACGACCAATTACGATATTAATTTTTGCACCATCGTTGTTTACGCTTTCTACTGTACGTAATTCATCAATCTCAATAATACCTTCGTATTTTGCAACTAAGCTTGAAGATTGTGCTACGTTACTTGCAGTACCCCCAACGTGGAATGTACGTAATGTTAACTGTGTACCCGGCTCACCAATTGATTGCGCCGCAATTACACCTACTGCTTCACCTAATTGAACTAAACGTCCGTTAGCTAAGTTGCGGCCATAACATTTAGCGCAAACACCTGATTTTGATTCGCAGGTTAATACTGAACGGATTTCAACTGATTCAAGAGGAGATTTTTCAATTGCAGTTGCGATGTCTTCATTTAATAATTCACCACTTGACGCAATTAATTCACCTGTTGTAGGATGATAAACATCGTTAACAGCAACACGACCTAAAATACGATCGTATAAAGTTTCAACAACATCATCATTGTTCTTCAACGCGCTCATTGTTAAACCACGTAGAGTTCCGCAATCAGCTTCGTTAATGATAACATCCTGTGCCACGTCAACTAAACGACGTGTTAAGTAACCGGCATCGGCTGTTTTTAAAGCAGTATCCGCTAAACCTTTACGTGCACCGTGCGTTGAAATAAAATATTCTAAGATGGATAAACCTTCGCGGAAGTTTGATAATACCGGGTTCTCGATAATCTCAGCACCTGTATTACCGGCTTTTTGTGGTTTCGCCATTAATCCGCGCATTCCGCTTAGCTGTTTAATTTGTTCTTTTGAACCACGGGCCCCTGAATCTAACATCATATACACAGCGTTAAATCCTTGTTTGTCGCTGCTTAATGTATCCAACACTTTCTTAGTTACTTTAGAATTAGTGTGTGTCCAGATATCAATAATCTGGTTATAACGTTCGTTGTTTGTAATGAATCCCATGTTATAGTTATTCATTACTTCTTCAACCTGATCGTGTGCTTCTTTAATGATTACCGCTTTTTCAGGAGGCGTTTGAATGTCTCCTAAGTTAAACGATAAACCACCACGGAATGCTGTACGGAAACCTAATTCTTTAATATCATCTAAGAACTTAGCAGTTTTAGCCATTCCTGTTTTCTTCAATACCATTCCGATGATATCGCGAAGAGATTTTTTAGTCAACAATTCATTAATGAAACCAACTTCATGCGGAACTAACTGGTTAAAAATTACGCGGCCTACAGATGTTTCAATGGTTCTGGCAACCAATTTCTCACCTTCCAGCGCATTT
>JAHEYE010000047.1 GCA_023251695.1 Sphingobacteriaceae bacterium
AAAGGTTTCCACTCATCATCATTATTTCTGCTCACGTATATGTCGCAATTCTTTTGAGCACCGCCTTCATCGCGCATCATGGCGAAGTAGAGAAATTTATTATCCATCGTGATACTGCAGCCTCCCTGATCATCATTAGTAGCATTAAACGGAAAAGGCATTTCTTCACCTTTGTCGAACACATTCGTGTTATCTTTTCTCGAACGCATAAAAACTTCCTGCTCACGGTCGGTTTGGTAAACAACGTTCTTATTATTGATAGGCATTTTACGTACATAAAGACAATTGCGGTCATCGGGAGAAATGTAAGCGAGGTATTCATCGCGTTCGCTGGAAACGCCCTCAACCAGTTTTGGCTGGAAGGGAACAACTAATTTATTCAGTTCTCCTTCTTTCTTCATCGACTTCAGCATTTCCTTTGCCTGATAAATTTCTTCATTGTATGATTTGCCGAATTTATTTGCATCACCACTTGTAAACTTTATAAACTTATTCAGGTACTTAGCGGCTGAATCATTTTTCACTTCCTCATAATAGGCGAAGCCTATATAATAATATGGCTCCGAATGAATATCACCGCATTGAGCGATAGCTTTCATGAAATAAGGTACGCTTGGCATAAAAGATTTACTCTCTAATTTGGCATGCACAATATATTCGAAACCCATTTTCAAATTTGCTTCGGCAAAATCAGGATCTTCTTCTAAACATAGCTTTAAAAATTTTAAACGCTCAGGTTTCGGTGTTTTGCGGTCGGTACCCTTTAGGTATAATTTCTCGAGCTTTTTATCAATTTCTTTACAGAATTTTTTCTCCCCTTCATCTTCATCCTGTGAAATGAGAGGAAAACACAAACAAACTAATAAACCAAGTAAAAAGCTGCGCATAATACAAACATAATATAAGCAAATTTAATGCTAAGGGTTACACTTTAACATTAATTTATAATTCTTTCTTTACTAAAAGCTGTTAAAAACGGGGTATATCTGTTTATATGTTTATTATGCCATGATAAGCAGGCCATGTAATTTTAATTAAAATTTAAAACTATGATGACTTTTATTGTGAACTACTGGTGGACGATAATCCCGGTATTTGTGTTGGTTTTTTACAGACTGTTTTTCAGACTGTTTGGTATAATTATCATACCCGAAGATAAAATTGGTTTAGTAACCAAAAAATTTGTGTTATTCGGTAAATCAGAATTACCGCCGGGGCGAATCATTGCCGTAGAGGGAGAAGCGGGCTTTCAGGCACAGACTTTAGCACCGGGAATTTATTTCTGGAAATGGATCTGGCAATACGAAATTACCAAACAGCCCTTAACGATTATTCCTCAGGGAAAAATTGGTTTATTGGTTGCAAAAGACGGTACCGAATTGGAAACGGGAAATATTTTAGCCCGTAAAGTTGAATGTGATGGTTTTCAGGACACTGTTGCCTTTTTAACGAAAGGTGGCCGTAAAGGTCGCCAGAGTGCGCATATCACCGCAGGTACTTACCGTATTAATACTTTTCTTTTCGAGATTTTTACTGTAGATATGTTTACCGTAAATGAAAACATGGTAGGCATCGTAACAACTTTAGACGGTATGCCTATTGAAGAAGGAAATATTGCAGGTAAAAATGTGACCGGACATAATAATTTTCAGGACACCGATGGGTTTTTAAATAACAATGGTAACAAAGGTTTGCAGCCTCAGGTAATTTTAGCCGGTTCGTATTATTTAAATCCTTGGTTTGCTTCGGTTGAACAAATAAAAATGACAGAGATTCCTATTGGTTCTGTTGGAGTAGTAATTTCTTACGTAGGAAAAGAAGGTAAAGATTTAAGCGGTACAGATTTTAAACACGGCAACATTGTAAGCAAAGGCGAAAAAGGCGTTTGGGCTGAACCATTAGGTCCGGGTAAATACCCAATCAATTCCTACATCATGCGTGTTGAATTAGTACCAACAACTAACTTGGTTTTAAACTGGGCCAATGCACGTAGCGAATCACATCAATTAGACAAACATTTATCAACCATAACTGTCCGAAGTAAAGATGGTTTCCCCTTTAATTTAGATGTGAGTCAAATCATTCACATACCAACTACCGAAGCACCAAAAGTAATTGCCCGGTTTGGAAATATGATAAATTTAGTCGGACAGGTTTTAGAACCAACCATTGGTAACTATTTCAGAAACTCGGCGCAGGACAGTGATGTGATTGCCTTTTTAAGTTCGCGGAAAGAAAGACAAGACGCAGCGAAAAAACGCATCAGTGAAGTGTTAGACCAATACAATGTAAACGGTGTGGATACTTTAATCGGGGATATTGTTCCGCCTGAGAGTTTAATGAAAACATTAACCGACCGTAAAATTGCAGAAGAACAAAACACAACATTTGAAACACAGAAACGCGCTGAGATAACCCGTCAGGCTTTAGAAAAAGAGACGGCCGTTGCTGATATGCAAAAAGAAATTGTGAAAGCCGATCAAGGTGTATTAATTGCTGAACGTATTGCGGATGCTACTGTAAAAAAAGCAACCGGTGATGCCAGCGGTGTGAAAATTTCATCAAACGCGGAGGCAGAACGTTTAAAAGTAATTGCTAACGCTGATGCTGAAAAAACAAAAGTTCTGGCTAATGCCGAAGCTGAAAAAGTAAAAGCTCTTGCAAATGCCGAAGCTGAAAAAATTTCGGTTACCGGTAATGCCGAAGCTGAAAAGATTTTAGCTATTGGTAAATCAAATGCTGAAGCCTATAAATTATCGGTAAGCGCAATGGGCGGAGACAACTTTACCAAATTAAAAGTAACCGAAGCTATAGGCAGAGAACGCATCAAAATAATTCCTGAAGTATTAATTACAGGTGGCGGTGATGGTGCAAACGGACCAATAAGCGGATTACTGGGTTTGCAATTACTGGAAGGCATTACGAAGAAAATGGTTGAAGACGGAGGGAAGACAGACGAGAAGAAGAAGTAGGCGGTGGCAGGAGGCAGAAAGCAGTTGGCAGTAAGCAGAAGGCGGTAGGCAGTAAGCAGAAGGCGGTAGGCAGGAGGCAGTAGCAGGAGGCAGTAGGCAGAATGCAGTTGGCAGAAGGCGGTAAGCAGAAAGCAGTATATAGATGGGCAGTATAAAGTAAAATGGAGATTAACAAAATAAATATCAGCGAGAAACTTAATCTGTTTACTGATCATTGGAACCCGCGGATTGTAGGTGAATTGAACGGTCAGCAGGTTAAGCTCGCTAAATTCCAAGGCGAATTTGTGTGGCACAAGCACGATAACGAAGACGAACTATTTTTGGTATTGGAAGGCAGTTTTAAAATGGAATTGCGGGATAAAACCATTGAAATAAACAAAGGTGATTTTATTATTATTCCGAAAGGCGTTGAACACAAACCTTCCGCCGAAAAAGAAGTTCAGATTATGTTATTTGAACCTGCCTCTACCTTGAATACAGGAAATATTCCTGAATCTGAACGCACCAAAAAGAATTTAGAATGGATTTAATAAAAAAACCCTTTGCAATTGCAAAGGGTTTTTAATTACTTCTTTTTTTCCTGGGCTTTTTCCTGCGCGTCAAAAGCCTTAATGAGTTCCGGCACCTGCTCTACGGATAAGCGTTTAGCTTTGATAATCTTGTTACTATCCAGTAAATAAATAACAGGCGTTGAGAAAATATCATACTTGGTCTTTATATTATTGATGTGAATAGGATCCCAAACATTAATAAAATCGCTCAGCTTATTTTCAATCAAATATTTCCGCCACTTATCGTATTCGTGCTGCGTATACACGCAAAATATTTTAACATCGTACTTTTTCTTTAATTCAGCATAAGCGTCTTTTAATTTTGGCATTTCAGTTTTGCAATGACCGCAATCCACATCCCAAAACACCAGAACTGTATATTTTGCTTTTAAAGAATAAAGGGTAGTGTACAATCCGGTTAATTTTTGAATATTGTCGTAATACAATTTTGTAACAGACTGACTGGTTTTCGCTGTATCAAAACCCATTTTGTTGACTGCTTTTGAATTTATTGTGTCAATCATTAACAGGTCCGGTGCCTGTGAACCTAACAAGAGCGGCTTCAAAATATCAACCCGTTCAATAATTTTTTCTGCTGTTTTTTCGTCGTACACTCCTTTTGCTAATCCGGTGCGGACGTATTTGTCAACCAAATTGCAAAACACCCGATCGAATCCCATGATTTTGCTTTGCTCGTAATTGGGCATGAAATAAGCCAACAAAAATTTATACATCTCGCTGCCAGGCACACATTGCGCCATCGTACGATCAATTTCAGCCGAAATCGTATCCGGTAACTGTAATATCACTCTGTCGAAATAACGTTTTACCCTGTCTGCAAAAAATGGTGTGCGTAATAAACGATCATCCTTAAAATTAACTCCCTCCCAAAAATGGGTTTTATAATACTTGTATTGCGCTGCGCTATCCGGACGACCATTGCTTGCTTTTGGAACATCTTTTAATTCTTTCTCCGTCTTCAGATTTAATACATCGCCTAAAAATGTACCTGCATGGGTTTTCAGGAAATCGGTATCAAATTTCATTACCGTTTCATTCAGGGTTTTCATTTTCTCAGTCACATATTTGGAAGAATCCGCCTTACTCATCCCTTTGGTCTCCCCCTTCACTTTTCCGAACTCAAGGTTTTTCTGGCTTATGAATTTAATATAATTGAAAAAGTTTTCGTTCTCCTTTGAATCAAGCGATTTTAATGAATTTACCATGTCGCTGATATCGCTGGCGAAAGTCAATTTCTGATTTTCGTTTACAAAAAAATCGAAATACCGTACTTTATCCTGACTTACTAAAAAATACACGCCCTTATCAAGAGGTTTCTTTCCTTTAAAAGTGATGGCGCCGTTTTTTACTTTTTTACAGGTATCGGAAATATACTGTTTATCGAAATTATATTTAGCCAAAAACACCATCGAATCTTTGGCGCCCTTGATGTTAACTTTAATATCGTAGCCCTGTGAAAAACAAAACGAGCAGGTAAAGGCTAAAAAAAGTACAATTGATTTTTTCATGATCTTAAAATTATAGCAAATTTAATTATTTTTTCATTTTTTCTTCCTGTTCGTAACCTTTAATGATGTCGGTTATTTTTTCAACAGGCATGTGTTTTGATTTGATGATCTTATTTTTATCCAGCAAATACACTTTAGGCGTCGAAAAAATATCGTATTTGGTTTTTATATTATTAATATGAACGGGATCGTACACATTAATAAAATCAAGCTTTTTGTCGATGATATATTTCCTCCACTTATCAAATTCGTAAACAGTATACACCGAAAATACTTTCACATCAATCGTTTTTTTCAATTCATGATAAATATCCAAAAGTTTCGGAATTTCCGTTACGCAATGACTGCAATCCACATCCCAGAAAATAAGAATGGTGTATTTGGCCTGCACCGACGACAATGTTTTGTACAGTGGTGCCAGTTTGTCTATGTTTTTATAATATAATTTCGTAACGCCATCACTTGTATTTGCGGTATCAAATCCCATTTTATTTACAATTTTTGCGTTGGTGGTATCAATCATAAATAAATCAGGCGCCACCGAACCGATTAACAAAGGCTTAATAATATCGGCCTTCTCAATAATCTTCATGGTCGTTTTCTCATCATAAATTTTTCCTGATTTTCCCTTACGGATATAATTATCAACCAGCATTACAAACACTTTATCAAAGCCAACGAGTTTTGGGTTCTCATACTCCACCATAAAGTGGACAAAAAGAAAATTAAATAATTCAGTTTCCGGAATGCATTGCGATAAGATTTTGTCTATCTCGGCCGCAACTGTATCAGGGCCTAACTGATTAACAATTTGATCAAAATATTTTTTCAGTCTTACATCGAAAAACTGATTCCGTATAATTCTCCCGTCTTTAAAATCAACACCATCCCAATAATGACTCTTATAATAATTGAAACGGTACATAATGCTATCGTTAAGTGTTTTTAATCCCTGAGGGTAAGTCTTAACTTCTTTTTCCGTTCTCAAATTCAACCATAAACCAAGAAAACTAGCCTGATTACGTTTAATAAAATCAGCTTCGAATTTAATCACATCGTCGGTAAATTCTTTTGCTTTATTCTGCATAAACTTCGCCGAATCTGCCTTGCTCATTCCCTTTGTACCTTTTGTTAAGGCACCAAACTGTTTGTTTTTATCAATAAAGAACCTTGTATAACTGAAAAATTCCTCATTCACTTTCGAACCGCTGCATTTCAGATTGTATTGCAAATCGGCCATATCAGTGCTAAGGTTAAATTTAAAGCTGTCGTCAACAATAAAATCAAAACGGTGAACCGCTTTTCCTTCTTTATCCATACTTGCTAAAAAATACATCCCCTTGTCCAAATCCCTTTTCCCCTTAAAAATAATATTACCGCCGATTGTGTTTTTACAGGTATCAACAATATATTGCTTTCCAAAAGTGTATTTGGCTAAATAGGCAAACGAATCCGTAAAGTTTTTAATGGTGATTTTTATTTCGTAATTGTTCTGAGAATAGGCCTTAAAACCAAAAAGGACAAGTAAAAAAGGGATCAATTTCTTCATAAATCAAATATACTTTAATTGTGATTATTTACAGAAGGTTTTACTTCAAAGATTGTACCATTTTAGGCAGGTTGGATTGATAAATTTTGTTAAAAACCCCCTCGAGAGAGTCTTGCAGACTATTGTACTGATTAAAATCTACAAACCAGGCATTTTTAAACCCGAGTATATTGTTTTTTACTGCTTTTATCCGGCTTTTATCTGCTAAATCCAAGCGTTCAAACGAATTTGCAATCAGAGAGATTTTCCGCAATTTCAAAAGCTTTTTTCGACCCGATTCAAATGCTGATATGCTATCGTAATACCTGTTTAACGCCGTCAATTGTCCTGCTGTATGCTCATCCATTAATTTATTATCAGAATAACCTTCCTTATAGAAATTCAGCTCCGTACTATCGCCTGCTAAAAATCTAAGGGTTGCTTTATGTGCAATAAAAGAGGCCAGATTTTCATTAAAATCAACAGAACTTCCTGCATAATAAGTGGCATGAAACAATTCGTGGAAAATCAGGTTACATAAATTGCCTTTACTTTTATTTAGCATATTGCTTAAAACCGGGTCGGAGAACCAACCCAAGGTTGACCATGCCGAAACACTGCGCATATCAACATCATAACCATCGCAAATCAGTTTATTTTTTAAGACCAGTGCTTTCTCTTTATCAAAAAAACCCTTGTAAGAAACTTTTCCTACGATAGGAAATTGCCAGTAAAACGGCTCAATTTTATAGGGAGAAGAAGCGGTAATAACCCATAAAACAGGTGCATTTTTTTGATTATAAATTTTAGTGAAATTTTTTGTGGGTTTGTAGTTGAGACTGTCGACCGAGTATTTTTTTATTTCTTCAATTAAAGCCAGATTTAATTTTTGCTGCTCAGTGATGGCGGATTCATCTGCGTATTCCTTAAAACTTTGGGTATGCGTCAATAAATAGATTTGACCGTGCGACTGATGAATCAGATAAACTGTTGTTTCGTGAAAGACCGAACAAATGCAAATAAAAAGCCATAAAAACAGACTGCATAATATTTTGATGAACTTTTTAAAAGGCATAGAAAATCACTAATTTCGTGCTATTATGTTTTTCTTCTTGTCTAAGGTATTAACTTTTTTGGTGTCGCCCATGGTGTGGTTCTTTGTTCTTGTTATCTTGGGCATAAAAACCAAAGAGGAGAGGAAAAGAAAACGTTTTTTGATTTCGGCCTTGGCGCTGATTTATATTTGTACCAATTCTTTTATAGTTGATGAGCTGGCACGCGCCTGGGAGCCTGTTACGGATGATACCTACATGACGAATGAAAAATATGATATGGCGGTTGTTTTGGGAGGAATCGGGCGGATTGATGAGCGGCAGAAAAGATTTGAGTTCATGACCGCAGGTGACCGTTTATTTCAAACACTTGAATTATATTACAGAGGCAGGATAAAACAAATATTTTTCAGTGGCGGTTCAGGAAGCATCCGTTATCCCGATCACAAAGAAGGGGCTTATGTGAAAAAATATTTAAATACTATTCATGTTCCGGATTCCGCCATCATTATCGAAAATGAATCGAAAAACACTTATGAGAATGCGGTTTATTCGAAAAAAATGCTCGACAGTTTACAGTTTAAAGGAAGTTTGTTATTAGTCACATCAGCCTATCACATGCCAAGAGCCCTTGCTACTTTTAAAAAAGCGGGCTATGTAAATATTACACCTTACATTACCAACAGGATGAGCGGTCCGCGCCGCTTCGACTGGGATTTCTGTTTCATACCCAATGCGGAAGCCTTAACCAATCTCAACATGCTCATACATGAATGGGTGGGATATACCATTTATAAAATAAAAGGCTGGGCTTAGAAAATTTATGAGGGAAGACTTATTACATTTCATTTGGAATTTCCAATTATTAAAAACGCGTGAATTTGTCAGCGTAAACGGCACAAAAATCAGGGTTTTTCATCCCGGTGAATTAAATAAGGATGCCGGTCCGGATTTTTTCAATGGCAGAATTGAAGTGGACGGGATTATCCTTGTTGGCAATATTGAAATACATGTGAATTCATCCGATTGGTTAAAACACCGACATGAAAACGATAAAGTTTATGACAATTTAATTTTACATGTGGTTTATAAACATGATAAGAGTATTCTGCAAAACACCAAGCATAATGTAGAAACGGTTGAATTAAAAAACTACATCGACGCCGCGGTTCTTAAAAAATATAATTCATTAATTTCCTCTTCTTCGGCACTGCCTTGTTCGAAACAAATAAGAAATGTAGAAGAAATAAAAATACAGTCATGGCTTCAGCGTATGCTGGCCGATAGGATGGAAAGCAAAACAGATTATGTGAAGCATGTTTTTTCGGCTGCTCAAAATGATTTTTCACAAACCTTATATATAATGCTTGCGAGAAATTTTGGTTTTAAGATAAATGCTGAACCATTTGAATTACTTGCAAAGCATATTCCGCTGCCAATTGCGTTAAAGCATTCCGGCAATTTATTTCAATTGGAAGCCCTGTACTATGGCTGTGCAGGTTTCTTAAACCGCGCTTACAAATCAAAATACCTTCAGCAATTGCAAAACGAATTTGAATTTTTTAAAAACAAGTACAAACTAATTGAGCTTGATTCTTCTGTTTGGAAATTCTTACGTTTACGACCCGCTAATTTTCCTACTGTGAGATTATGGCAATTTGCAACGGCAATTCATAAATGCCCGGATTTGTTTAAGAATCCTGAAAATTACAATACGGTGGAAAGTTTGTTACAGGCTTTCTCGTATACCCATGATGGTTATTTTTCCAATCACTACAAATTAGATGGTCAGGAAGTAAGAACTATTAAAGGTATCGGGAAAAAGTCGGTGGAAAACCTTATTGTAAACACAATGGCGCCATTTTTGTTTTTTTACGGGAAACAAACCGCTAACGATCGCATGATTGAATCCGCTTTTGAATGCTATGAAGAGCTCCCTTTTGAGGATAATGTTAAAACACGGCACTTCACTAAAACCGGCTTAAAATTTAAAACGGCGTCTGAAAGTCAAGGTATCATTCAGCTTTTTGATAATTATTGCAAAAATACCCGTTGTTTAGACTGTGGCATTGCCTCCAACCTATTGTTTCATAAATAGCATTTTTTATATTTGTAATATGGTAAAAGGTATTGTAGCCTGGTTCGAACAGCAAGCTTTCGGGGTTTGCGAATGGTGGGGAAAAAAATTAGGAATTAAGACCACTAATATCCGTTTGTATTTTATTTATTTGTCGTTTTTTACTTTCGGAAGTCCGATTATTATTTATTTCATCATGGCTTTTATCCTGGAACACAAAAATTACTTTAAGCCATCATTTTACAAAAAACGTAAAAGCGTTTGGGATATCGAGTTTTGACCCCGCCCAATGTTTGCATAAGCAAGCAAACGCGGGGTGACGATTTCATTTTTATATTATTTGATTCAAAATTGAACATTAAAATTCTAAATCATGAAAAAAATTATCACCACTTTATTTATCGCGTTTACTGCTTACTCTTTTGCTCAGGAAGTAAAAGTTAAAAGCGGCAACGAAAAGTTTTCGTCGGGCAGTCACGATTGCCTTACGACTACCATTTACGAAGGTGAAAAAGACAAAGCCATGAGCAAATGGAAAAGCAAACTGAACAATTTCAGGGATGAAAAAGTAAAATGGAAAGGTGATGAAATATTTGGGGACAACATTGAAATAAAAGACTGGGGCAATAATCCGGTTGATATTTATTCGAAGTTTGATGAGGATAAGGACAAGAAGACCGTAACCATGCACGTTGCCGTTGATTTGGGCGGCGCTTATTTAACCTCATCGGATAAAGATAAATACCGTTATATCGAGAAGATGATGAAAGAATTTGCAATCGATATGACTAAAGATAATATTAAGGATTTGGTAAGCAGTGCTGAAAAAGCCCAGGGTAAATTAGAAGACGAGCAAAAAGACCTTGAAAAGAAAAATAAGGGTTACAAGGATGATATTGAAGATTACAAGAAGAAAATTACCAAGGCAGAAAGCGACATAAAAGATAACGAAACTGCGCAGGGCAAAAAGAAATCGGAAATTGATACTCAGAAAAAAGTGGTGGATGATATTAAAAAGAAGCTAGATAAAGTAAACTAGTTCTCCTGGTTAAAATCTTTTTTGCGTTTAATTTTACGTTCCCACATATTAAACGATTCGATTAAAATGGCAAAGGCCAACGCGATGTAAGCGTAGTTTTTGTTTAGCTCAACGTGAAACTCTTCAGAAACAGTGGTGTTGTAGGCATCCACAATCGATTCGGCGACTAATATTCCACCTATCGCCAATAAAAAAGTAAGAGCAATCATTTTAATGCCCGGATTTCTGTTGATGAACTCAGCAACCATTCCGGAAAATAAAATCATCAGTATCATCGAAATGGTAACCGCGCCAACCATAATAATGATGTTGTTGGAAATAGCCACTGCAGTTAAAATGGAATCGAAAGAGAAAACGATATCAATTAAAACAATTTGCATCACTACGGCACGGAACGTATCGCTGCCTTTTTTCGAATCCAACTCATGATCCACACCATTTACTTTTTCCTTTATTTCTTTCCAGGTTTTGTAAAGAAGAAAGACACCACCTGTAAATAAGATGATGGCCCTACCCGACACACCATAAATACCGAGGTGAAACAAAGGTGCGATCAAAGAAGTAATCCAGTTAATCGAAAACAATAAAGCACAACGAACCAATAAAGCTAGTACTAAACCAATCTTGCGCGCTTTTTCCTGGGTTGACCGTGGTAAGCGGTCGGCAATAATAGAAATGAAAATGATGTTGTCAATCCCTAAAACAATTTCAAGTACCGATAGGGTTAAGAGGCTGATGATGCCTTGTATACTTAATAATTGGTGTAAATCCTGACCGTAATCGTGCATTATTTTGGGCTAACAGCACAAAGTTATGGTTTTTTATGGGATTCAGTAAAAATTATTCTTATTGAAAATCAATTACTTACATACTATTTTAGTACTATGCCTTGCATAATACCTTTTTAACCACTTATCTTTGTATCACCAACTAATAGCTTATACATTGAACCTGCAGAACAATGTTTAGTATTAAAAGAAAAAAATAGAAGATAAATATTAATAACGAAGCAGAACAAAATCCGCTTCATAAAAAGAAGAGAAATGAAGAAGAAAGCAAACATCACAGGAAAAGTTATCAAAGTAGCAACAATTGCCGCATTAACACTTGGCTCGTTTTTAGTTAAAGCAACTAATGGTAACGAGGTAGCCCTTGAAACTGAAAAAACAATTAAAGAACACGTAAAATTCCCGAAACTGATTTTACCGGTTCAGCAACAATCACAAAAAGTGGAAGTGATTTTTACAACAGCCGAAAACGGAAACGTAAATTTTGTTCTTGCCAAAACCACTAACAAAGAAGTGAAGGTTGAAATTGAAAAACAATTTTCGAAACTAAATTTAAATAAACTGAAAGCTAATGTAGCTTACAGCGTTGTGTTAAACTTTAAAACTATTTAATCATGTCAGTAAACGCAGAGAACACAAAAGCCCAAATGCGCAAAGGTGTTCTTGAACTATGCATACTTTCTATCCTCTCGAAAGGTGACGCTTATCCGACCGAAATAATTGATAAGCTAAAGGAAACAAAGTTAGTTGTAGTTGAAGGAACCCTCTACCCGCTCTTAACACGGCTCAAAAATACCGGACTTCTTGCCTACCGCTGGGAAGAAAGCACTTCCGGTCCACCAAGAAAATACTATAAGCTAACAGAAATTGGCGAACAGTATTTAAAAGAAGTCCAGCAATCGTGGATGGATCTGGTCGACATAGTAAACAAAACCATTAATCAATAAAAAATTAAATAAACATCAAAATGAATAAGACAGTAACCATAAATATTAGCGGCATCATTTTCCACATTGAAGAAGATGCTTTTGAAAAACTCAGTAAATACCTGAGTACCATTAAAGGCTATTTCAGTAAAACTGACGGCGGCAACGAAATAATGAGCGATATTGAAGCGCGCATTGCAGAAATGCTTCAGGGAAAAACCAGTGCCGTTAAACAAGTAGTATTAATGGCCGATGTGGACTCGGTTATTGAAACTATGGGTAAACCGGAAGAATTTGTTGACGACGCAACCGCATCCCCAGAACAAGAAGAACAGGAAACGCAGTACACTTCAGCTGAAAGCGTAAAAAAACGTTTGTTCCGTGATCCGGATCGCAAGGCTGTTGGTGGTGTTTGCTCAGGTATTGCCAATTACTTTGATGTGGATTTGGTTTGGATCCGTTTGGCGATGTTCTTATTAGTGTTTTTTGGCGGTGTTACACTTTGGGTTTATATCATCCTCTGGATTGTAATACCTGAAGCTAAAACAACTGCCGATAAATTAGCTATGAAGGGCGAGAAAATCGATATCAATAATATCAGCAAATCAGTTAAAGAAGAGGCAGAGCAATTGAAGAACCGTGCAAAAAAATACGGTAATGATATAAAAAACAACAGCGAGAATTTTAAAAACGACTCACAGAATTTTTTCGATAAGCTGGGTAATTTTGTGAAAGAATTCTTAATCGTCTTTACTAAATTCTTTGCCCGCCTCATCGGACTAGTGCTCTTGATCTTCGGAGTTATGTTTATGTTAGGTCTTGTCTCAAGCATTTTTGGTTTCTCGATTGCAGGATCAAACACCGAGTTCAACGATTGGATAAATATTTTCTTCATGGAAAGAAGTCATTATACACTTGGCTTAATCGGCATCATCCTGTTTTTCGGCATTCCTTTTTTGATGATGATTTACGGTGGTGTGAAACTTTTATTTAAAATTCACTATAGCAACCGTTGGTTAAATATTTCGGCGGGCATCATTTGGTTAATTGGTTTGATTGCCGTATTGTATGTGGGCCTTAATACCGGAAAAGATTTTAATGAAAGCGCTAAAATAAAAGAGGCAGTTATGCTGAACACGCAACGCGATACACTTTATTTGAGCATGGCCCCGGGTAAAGAATTGTATGAACACCTTGGCGTTAACGAAGAAGATCTGGAAGATTATGATGATGAGGGAAACAAACGCAAAGTGCACCGTCGTAGGAGTGATTATATTGTAGCTAAAGCGAACGGAAATAAATTCATTGTTGGCTATGCACAATTAAATATATTACCGGCATCCGGCGAAAACTTTGAATTGTATGTGATTAAAAAAGCGCGCGGTTTTGATAAGCGCGCAGCTGTCGATCGTGCGAAAGCAATCAATTATAAAATTATTCCGGGCGACAGTACCATACAGTTCAACGAAATATTTACGGTAGCCGCGAATGAAAAATTCAGAGTACAGGAAATTGAAGTTATATTAAAAGTACCGAGAGGGAAAGTAATATTCTTCGATAAAAACATGGCAAACATTATTTACGATGTTGAAAATGTAACCAATACTTACGATGGCGACATGGTAAACCGCCGCTGGATAATGGGAGCAAACGGATTAGAGTGTGTAGATTGTGAAGGAATTGATTTTGATGATATGGATAAAGACGGTGTTCCAAAACCTCCTCCACCTCCCGGTCCGCCAACTGAAGTGAACGTTGACGTAAAAGATGCTAAAGTAAACATCAACGAACACGGTATTCACGTAAACTCAAAAGATGCTAACGTGAAAATTAATAACGACGGCATTCATATTGATACGAAAGGAAATAAAGGTGAGAAGTAGTTAGGAAGGGACAGAAGGGACTAAAGGGATTGCAGGGACTAAAATGATGAGAAAAGTATTTTGAAGAAAAATTGTCCCTTTAATCCCTTTAGTCTCTTTAATCCCTTAAGTCCCTTTAATCCCTTAAGTCCTTTCCATAGTAACTTTTCTAGTTTGTTATACGTCTTAAAATAAATTTGTTCCTTTTGAACTATTACGCATTATAAGTGTAATAGAAAGACTTAAGATACGTGCAGTTGGTTTATTTGAACAAGCAAAAAGCTCCTTTTCATGTTAGGGGCTTTTTTGTTTTGGAAAATCTAAACATTTTTAGGGAAATCAATACCTCCCTTTATCGATTTAAATAATTGAAAACCAAAATAATCAGGCAATTAACCGGCTTTTTTAGACTACATTTGCACTCTAAAAAAATAACCCATGAAAAAACAATTACTAAGCATTTTTATTCCCTTAATTCTCTTTACTGCACATTTTTCTTTCGCTCAGCAAAACAGATCTGCCGTTTCGACTTCAGGCACTCATTCTTTTAATAAAGCAAGCAGCCCTAAATCAGGCCCGCAGGCTGTTATGACAACCACAACCGCTACTTGTATGTCAATTAATTTACCTGCACCTGCAACATGGTCACTCGTAAATTACGGAACAGGTACCCCAATTTTCACGGATGGTTTTGTGAATGGACCAAATATTTATAACGATAAAGAAAAAGCGATGTATTTTGATGCATCTGCAAGTGCTAATACAATGATAACCCAAGTATATGTAGGTTTTGACCATGCTTATTCGGCAACTCCTACAAAAACTGTTGCAGTTAGATTTTACGATGGTACTTCAGGAACGCCCGGTGCTACTATTGGTTCAGGAACTTTAAGCATGGCTACAATCATGACAGATGTTTCAAATAATCAGTATTCATTAATCATGTTCCCCACTCCTTTAACATTACCTGCATCAAAAAGATTTTTTGCCAGTGTTGATATCACAGCTCTTTCGTTTACAACTGCAACAAAAGATTCATTAAGTATTGTGAGTAACACCGACCCTCAAACTACTCCCAGCCAAACATGGGAAAAATGGAGTACTAATGCATGGTACAGATATGATAACGCAAGTTCATGGGTATTAAATATTTCTTTATTGATTCATCCTTTTTTAACACAAGCGCCTATTGTTGCCAGCATTTCAGTACCAACCGGAACACTTTGTACAGGTGCCAGCATCACTTATAGTTCTACCGGTTCAACCGCGGGAACATACGATTGGTTCTTTACCGGTGCAACAACTCCAACTGCATCCGGTGTAACTGCCGGCACTAGTTATACAAGTGCAGGTACTTATACTACCCAAATGGTTGTTGAAGATGCTTGCGGTTCTTTTGGTATTGCTACAAAAACAATTAATGTTAATCTTAGCCCAACAGCAAATGCGACTACATCACAAACTATCACTTGTGTTTTACCAACTGCTAACTTGAGCGGTTCAGGTGTTGCTACATATACATGGAGTGGCCCCGGAATTGTTTCTGGCGGTAATACCGCGAATCCAACTGCTAACACTGCCGGAACTTATTCATTAGTGGGAACAACAGGGGGTTGTGTTTCAAATGTTGCAACTGTTGTGTTAACTTCTAACACCGTTGCTCCTTCTTTATCGATTGCCGCAACCTCAAGTTCAATTTGTGCAGGCGGTTCAGCTACTTTAACCGCAAGCGGTGCGAGTACCTATACCTGGAGCACAAGCTCATCCGCAACAAGTATTTCTGTTAGTCCGAGCGTAACAACTAATTATACTTTAACCGGAGTTAATACAACAAACGGATGTAGCAGTACCACAAACTTTAACTTAAATGTTAATAATCTTCCGATAGTAGGTTCTACACCTACTTCTACCACTGTGTGTAATGGCAACGCAGTAACTTTAAACGGTAGTGGCGCAACAACTTATTCATGGACGGGTGGAATTACAAATGGAAATGCATTTACAGCTACCGCTTCAGTTAACTATACTGTAACAGGAACTGATGCTAACGGATGTTCAAATACTGCTGTTGCATCCGTAAGTGTAAATCCATTACCAACTGTAACGGCTAACTCAACAGCTTCATTAATATGTACCGGGAATTCAGTTACTTTAACAGGTGGTGGCGCTTCAACTTATACATGGAGCGGCAGTGTAAGTGATGGCGTTGCTTTTTCACCAACTGTTACCAATACATATACTGTAACAGGAACAGATGCGAATGGTTGTATGAATGCTGCATCAGTAAGTGTTACTGTTTCTGCTTGTACAGGAATGCAACAGTTCGGAGTTCAGAGTTCGGAGTTCGTAGTATATCCGAATCCGAACAATGGTGAATTTACCATTTCATTAAATGGATTAAACAACGCTCTATCTGTTGAAATTTATAATTGCATTGGTGAATTAATGCATAAAGAAAAACTGAACAACGGACAAAATACAATTTCAACTGAATTAAGTACGGGAATTTATTTTGTGAATTTAATGGAGGATGGAAAAATAATCTCTGTTCAGAAATTAATCCGCAACTAATTAGATGATTTTTTTAAAAAGGGTTGTTTCTTATTGAGGCAGCCCTTTTTTTATTTAAATCTTCTTTTCATGTTGGGCTTATGTTTTTAGATTCACTCTTTCCCCCTCACTACAAACAATAATGAGTAATGTAAGACCCGATATTTAGAAAACCTAATTACAGAGAGGTTTGGATTACTTGCCCTGTCTAAATAAATGGTTTTAGCCTTAGCATTCCTATTTCCAAGGCATCTTTTCCAAATCTGAATTCATTTAGTAAAATTTAAACTTGCTTTGCCCCTTCTCATACTCTATCTTCATTAAAATAATCATCCCAAAATTAAAGCATGAAAAAAATAAAATTATTTTTCATCACAGTTTTCACACTTCTTTCTTTTTATTCGTTTTCGCAGTGGGCTTGTTACCCAATGGGACAAGGCGCTTCAATGGTTTGCGGATGGGCATGTTATAGTGGGCACCAAGGGCAGGATTGGCAATACACACCCAATAATACAAGCTATGGACAAAACATTTATGCTGTTGATGATGGAGTTGTTACAGCATTAGTAACAGGTTATACAGGATGTGATGATCCGTTTATTGCCGGTGGTTTAGATTGGGCGCAGCCCACCAATTTAATTATAGTTTATCATTCTTCGGTGAACCTATACACCCGTTACCTTCATATAAAAGATGCTATACCCGGCTTAGCTGTTGGTTCAACTGTTTACAAGGGCGACGTGATCGCTTACATTGGAAATGTAGGCCCGATCAGTCCATGCAATAACACCAATCCAAACATAAACGCGCATTTACATTTTGAAATTGGAACCGGACAAAGTGGCAATAGTTTAACAGGAAGATATGATCCTATAAACGACTTCACAGGATGTTATCCACCATTTTGTTGTACATCAACATCACTTAACAACACTAATTGTTCGGGTACATTTGAAGATACCGGCGGATCAAATGCTACATATTCTAATTACGAAAATTATACGTTTACCATTGCGCCTCCTTCGGCCGCTGCAGTATCAGTAAATTTTTGGTGGCTGGATGTTGAAAATGGTTACGATTATCTTTATGCATACGACGGGCCAAATACCTCATCGCCATTAATTGGTGCCTATACCGGAACTTCCATTCCTTCAAACATTACCTCAACAGGTGGCGCAATTACTTTTAAGTTTATTAGCGATGTGAGTATTTTAGGTCAGGGCTGGAGCGCAAGCTGGTCGTGCACATCCGCTGCTCCGCAAAGTTTAAATGCGGCAGCAAGTTCTTGTCCGCATATTGATTTTAATCTTTCCTGGTTAAATTCGGGAGCAAATTGGTTTGTTGACATATCTGACGTTTCTAATTTTTCTTATTTCTGGAATCAGGCTGTACCAAATCTTACATCTATTATATCTCCGAATAATTTCCAGCACATTTCCATTCCAGGAAATTATTTAAGCTTTCAGCCTTTAAAAACTTATTACTGGAGGGTTTGGAATGGAACTGCACACACTTACGGAAACAACTTCACCATTCCATGGTGCGTGAATACAGATGCTAATTGTTCGGGAACTTATGATGATACCGGTGGGTCTTCCGCTATTTATACAAGCAATGAAGATTATACCAAGGTTATACAGCCTTTGAATGCAGCTTCGGTAACCATGAACTTCAGCAGTTTTGACATTGAACAAAATTATGATTCGATGTGGATATACAACGGTAGTGTTGCATCAGGAACTTTAATCGGGGTTTATACGGGAACCGTTAGTCCGGGTACCGTTACAGCAAGCAGCGGCACTATGACCTTACGTTTTAAATCGGATTCGTATGTTGAAAACAGTGGCTGGACTGCTAATTGGAATTGCACTTTGTTAAGTACAGGCATTACTGCTAATACAATTAATAATAACTTAAGTGTTTACCCTAATCCATTCAGCAACGAATTAAATTTAAAATATTCGCTGGAGGGTGATTATTTGAATTCTTTAGTTCAGTTAATTGAGGTAGGAAGCGGCCGTATCATTCAGCAAAAAAATATCACTGAGCGAAGCGGAATTATAAAGTTTGATACCGAAGGTTTAGCAAGCAGCTTATACATGCTTTGCATTAAACAAAACAGCAAGCCTGATACTTACATAAAAGTCGTGAGTCTGAAATAGCGTGGAAGGAAGAATCGCCGAATCTTATTGAATCAAGGATGAAGATGAATCGTAACGTTGG
>JAHEYE010000254.1 GCA_023251695.1 Sphingobacteriaceae bacterium
GCTGGATCAGCCTTGCGGCCATTGTCCAATATTCCTTACTGCTGCCTCCCGTAGGAGTCTGGTCCGTGTCTCAGTACCAGTGTGGGGGTTTAACCTCTCAGTACCCCTACTGATCGTAGCCTTGGTGAGCCGTTACCTCACCAACAAACTAATCAGTCGCATGTTCATCCATCACCGCCGGAGCTTTCAAAAAAAGGAGATGCCCCCTCTTCTATTATGGAGTATTAATCCGGATTTCTCCGGGCTATCCTCCAGTGATGGGCAGATTACATACGTGTTACGCACCCGTGCGCCGGTCGCCGGCAAGTATTGCTACTCCCGCTGCCCCTCGACTTGCATGTATTAAGCCTGCCGCTAGCGTTCATCCTGAGCCAGGATCAAACTCTCCATTGTATAAAAGTTTGTATCCCTATTCATATAATTAATAGGAATGAATTATGTCTAAACACAATCCCTCAAGGGTCAATTTTAAGTCTCACGACTTAGTCATTGCATGTGATAATTTCGCATTCGCAAAAATTACCTGCTACATTTTTGGCAATCAATTTCTCAATGAACGTAATATCTTAAAGCAGGACTTTTAATTACAATTTCTCAAGACTCTTAATCCTGTTTGTCATTAAAGTATCCAGCATTTCAATCAACTTTCCCACAAATTGGGGTGGCAAAAGTATATACTTCTTTTGCAACATCCAAATATTTCTTAAATATTTATCTGATTTTCTTTCCTCTACAAATCTCCTTAAGGGGCTAACCCTCACACATCATTAAATTCGCTACTCAAAAAACGGGACGGCAAAGATAATTATATTCCCGATAGATTTCCAAACATTGTTAATAATTTACTTATTTGAATGATATACAGTAAGTTAAATTAACTTAAAAAACTAAAACGTTTAAATAGCGGACTATTAAGCTCCGAATTTTAGTTAGTTTTGTTTTAATGAAAAAGGTTCTGATTCTGACCTATTATTGGCCTCCAAGTGGAGGTGCCGGCGTTCAACGATGGCTTAAGTTTGTGAAGTACCTTCAGGACTTTGGATGGGAACCTATAGTTTATACCGCCGAAAATGGCGAAATGCCGGTTATCGATTCATCCCTTGAAAAAGATATTCCCAAAGGCACGATTGTTTTAAAAACAAAAATATGGGAGCCTTATTCGTTTTATAAAGCTTTTATAGGTAGAAAAAAAGACGATAAAATAAATGCTTCTTTCCTATCTGAAAGCAAAAAACCATCCTTTACCGAAAAAATCTCGGTTTGGATCCGGGGTAACTTTTTTATTCCGGATGCACGCAAGTTCTGGATTAAACCTTCCATAAAATATTTGAAAGATTATCTCTCACAAAACCCTGTGGATGTAATTGTTTCAAGCGGACCGCCACATAGTATGCATTTAATCGCTTTAGGCTTGAAAAAAGAATTTCCACAACTGAAATGGTTGGCCGATTTCCGCGACCCGTGGACCGAAATTGATTTTTACGAGGAGCTCATGCTTTCCAAATCATCCGATGCGAAGCATAAGAGGCTTGAATTTGAAGTTTTGAATACAGCCAATGCCGTTGTTAGCGTTGGTAAAGGCATGAATGAAAGTTTCAAAAAAATTCTCGGAAAACAACAGGAAAAATTCCACGTTATTACAAATGGTTTTGATGAGGATGACATTTATAAAGGAATTTTAGAAAAAGATAAAAAATTCTCTATAGCACACATCGGTACCTTGGTAAAAAGCCGTAATCCGGAAACACTCTGGAAAGTATTAAAACAACTAGTTAACGAGAATGAAAGTTTCAAAAAAGATCTTGAAATAAAATTGGTCGGTAAAGTCGATTTTTTTGTGAAAGAACAATTGGAAAAATACGGATTGAGTTCTTTCCTGCATAAAATAGATTATCTCCCGCACAGCGAAGTGATAAAAGAACAGCAAAAAACAAAAGTGCTTTTATTATTAGTGAACCAGACCAAAAACGCCAAAGCAATTGTGACAGGAAAAATTTTCGAATACCTTGCCGCTGAAGTTCCCGTTCTGGCAATTGGTCCGACCGACGGCGACCTGGCCGACATTTTAAAAGCAACCGGCAGCGGCTTGATATCGGATTTTAATGATGAAAATCAGCTGAAAGAAAATATTTTAGCACTTTATCATAAAAAAGTTATTACTTTTGATAAAAATAAAATCGCGCGTTATTCACGCCGCGAATTAACTAAGGAATTATCGGGTGTATTATCAGCGTTAGGCTGAATATTTATAAAAAGAATTTAATTTTGTAAAAACATTTAGAAATGGGAAGGGTTTTTGAAAAACGAAAAGCAACCATGTTCAAACGCTACGCTAAAATGGCAAAAGCGTTCACAAGGTTAGGAAAAGAAATTGCAATGGCTGTTAAAGCAGGCGGACCAAATCCGGATACGAACGCGCGTTTAAGAGCAATTATTCAGAATGCAAAGGCAGTAAATATGCCTAAAGTAAATATCGACGGCGCTATTAAACGTGCCTCTGATAAAGATTCTGCCAACTATGAAGAAGTTATTTACGAAGGAAAAGCTCCGCATGGTGTTCCACTTCTTATAGAATGCAGCACTGATAATCCAACCCGTACTGTTGCGAGTGTCCGTATGCATTTTAACCGGAATGAAGGCCAATTAGGAACTTCAGGTTCGGTAAGTTTTTTGTTTGAGCGTAAAGTGATGTTCAAAGTGGATGCAACAGGATTAGATAAAGATAATACCGAATTAGATTTAATTGATTACGGCGCAGAAGAATTGAATTGGGATGAGGAAGCTAATGAATTAATTATTCAGACCGCCTTCACAGATTTCGGAAAAATGCAGGCGGGACTCGAAGAAAAAAAATATAATTTAAAAGAATCATCAAAAGTATTTATACCTACCACGACCCAGGAATTAACTCCGGAAAAAGAAGCAGATGTAACGGCGCTTATCGAGAAGATGGAAGAAGATGATGATGTAATTGCCGTTTATCATAACATAGCTTAAATTTCATGGAAAAAAGATGGAACATCAGGGATAACGGAACCAACCAGACCGTTAATGAATTGCAGCAGCAGTTAAATGTCGACCGCATTATTGCTTCATTATTATTTCACCGTAATATTTCCAGTTTTGAAGAAGCCAAAAGTTTTTTCAGACCGGATTTAAATGCGTTGCACGATCCTTTTTTAATGAAGGATATGGATAAAGCCATTTCAAGAATTGAAAAAGCAATTTCGAATAACGAGAAAATTCTAATTTTTGGAGATTACGATGTGGATGGAACGACTTCTGTTGCTACCGTTTATAGTTTTTTCAAAAAGTTTTATCCGAATGTTGGTTTTTATATTCCCGACCGTTATAAAGAAGGTTACGGTATTTCATTTAAAGGAATTGATTTTGCTAAAGAAAATAATTTTGGTTTAATAATCGCCTTAGACTGCGGCATTAAAGCCAATGACAAAATTGATTACGCAAACGAAAAAGAAATTGACTTTATTATTTGTGATCACCACTTACCGGGAGATTCATTACCAAAAGCATTAGCGGTTCTTGACCCAAAAAGAAATGATTGTTCTTACCCTTATAAAGAATTACCGGGCTGTGGCATTGGTTTTAAATTAATTCAGGCTTATAGTCAGAAGAATGAAATTGACCCGAAACATTATTTAGAGTATTTAGATTTGGTGGCGACAAGCATTGCCGCTGATATTGTTCCGATCACCGGAGAAAACAGAATACTTGCTGCTTTCGGTATTGAAAAATTAAATTCAAATCCACGACCTGGAATAAAAGCATTAATTGATTCAAATAAAATCACAAAAGAGTTAACTATAACTTCATTGGTGTTTATTGTTGGTCCAAGAATAAATGCAGCTGGACGATTAGAACATGGTTCAAAATCCGTTGAGTTATTAATCAGCGAAAATGAAAATGATGCTTTAGAAATTGCAAAAAGCATTAATACAACCAATACACAGCGTAAAGATTTAGACCAAGGCACAACAAGTGAGGCGCATTTGATGTTGGAGAATGATCCGATGACCCCTTTCAAAAAATCTACTGTTTTATTTAATGAAACATGGCATAAAGGAGTAATTGGAATTGTAGCCTCCCGTTTAATTGAAAAATATTATAAGCCCACTATTATTTTAACAGAAGCTGATGGCAAAGCAACCGGTTCAGCCCGAAGTGTAAAAGAATTTGATGTTTATAGTGCTATTGAACAATGCAGTGATTTATTAGAACAATTTGGCGGACATAAATTTGCGGCGGGTTTAACAATGAAAAAAGAAAACGTAACTGCTTTCCAAAATAAATTTGAAAAAATTGTTTCAGAAAGCATTACAGCAGAACAGCAAATCCCTAGAGTGGATATTGATATTGAAATTGACTTGCAGGACATCAACGATAAAACATTACGCATTTTAAAACAATTTGCACCTCACGGTCCGGAAAACATGACGCCTTTATTTGTTGCGAAAAATGTAATAGATACAGGCTGGGGAAAAGTTGTTGGCACTAACCATTTAAAATTGGATTTATTTCAATCTAAAAACCCAAACGTGCGTTTTCCGGCAATTGCTTACGATAAAGGTGATTTTTTAAGTTTCTTCCAACGCAAAATTCCTATCGACATCGTTTTCAAAATTCAGGAAAATGATTTCAGGGGTTCGGTTACAACACAGTTGGTGATTGAGGAGATTAGGGTGAGTTAGCCTCCACAAAAGCAGTAGTCCGGTTGTTAATAGCAAGAATATTTAACACTAAACACAAAACAAGAAAGGATTAAGGATAACGCCAATTAAACATTTTTTATTTCTTGTTTAATGTTTTTTATTTCAAATCGAATTTGCGGCCACAAAAGCAGTACTCCAGGCATTTTGAAAATTAAGCCGCAGATTACACAGATTAACGCAGATTCAAAAAATATGATATTTATTTGTCTATTGAATTAGCTGCAACCCATGCTGTACTCCACGCACTTTGAAAATTAAAACCGCCGGTGATGCCGTCGATGTCCAAAACTTCACCGCAGAAATAAAGTCCGGTCATAATTTTACTTTGC
>JAHEYE010000255.1 GCA_023251695.1 Sphingobacteriaceae bacterium
CGACGCAGCCTTTACTGCAAAAAGCTGGACGATGGCTAAGGAAGCTTTTACTGAAGCATTGTCTGTTAAAGCAAACGAACAATATCCTAAATATAAAATTACAGCTATTGAAAAACTGATAGCTGAAGAAGAAATCCAGAAAAATAACCTTGCCAAGGTCGCCGATCTGAAAACAAAGTACGATGCTGCAATTAAACGGGGAGATGATCTTTTTGCAAAAAAATTATGGACGGATGCCGAAGACGCCTATTATGAAGCGTTGGAATCACAAAATGAAAAGTATCCCAAAACCCAAATCGTGGCCATTAATAGAATGATAAGCCGCGAGTTTCCGGGTAATGACAAAAAATACAAGGATGCATTGGCAAAAACAAGCAAACTGGATAATGATTATGTGCAGGCTATCAAGAAAACTTACGAAGATGCCCTTACTTACGAGAGCGACGCCTCCTATTTAAAAAAGAAAACTAACGAACCGGCGACGCCAGTTAAAAACAGCGAACACGTAAAAGCAATGCTTGCAAAATACCCGCAGGGTTTAACTGAAGAAATAATAAACGGGAACGGGGTTGTTATAGTTAAACGAATTCTTATTAAGGATGGCGATGCCTGGGTGTATCAGAAAAAAATATTTAATTGGGGAGGAATTACCTGTTTCCGCGACGATACTACAATTACAGAATCTATTTTCGAGAACGAAACTAAGATGTGATTACACGGTGGCTGAGTAGCCTGTACTGAGCTTGTCGAAGTATCGAAGTCATAGCGTGAATTCCAATGAAAAAGATCCTTATCATATCCGATACCCATAGTCATTTAGATCCCAAATTAATTAAATACATTGAGCAATGCGATGAGGTGTGGCATGGTGGCGACATTGGAAATTCTGAATTATGTGAGAAAATTGAAAAATTAAAACCGATAAAAGCTGTTTGGGGTAATATAGACGGAACAGATTTGCGTAAAACTTATAAGGAACATTTAATCTTTAATTGCGAAGAGGTGAAAGTTTACATGACCCATATTGCCGGCCCGATTGGGAAATACAATCCAAAAGTCCGTGAAATGATGTTGCAGGAGAAACCCGATTTATTTATTTGCGGACATTCCCATATTTTAAAAGTGATGTTTGATAAAACTTACAATGTACTTTATTTGAACCCCGGGGCTTGCGGCGTGCATGGTTTCCATAAAGTAAAAACGGCTGTCCGACTTGAAATTGATGGTAAAGAAATGAAAAATCTGGAGGTGATAGAAATGGGGAGTAGGGCAGCGGGTTAAACAATCGTATCGCCAAACACAAAATCATAAAATAAATACGGTAGTAAAATCAAAGTAAGGCAAACCCCGAACAATAGGGCAACCGAATTAAAAAGGGCGGTCTTTATGACAGCAAAAGGCATATTTATGGTGTGTTTATTCTTTGACTACCATAAATACGAAAGGTTTAATGCTATCTGTTAAATGGAAGCATTATTTTAAAATTCGAATAACTATCCGGTATGCTGCTGACTTCAATTTTGCCACCCAGTTTATCAATGGCATTTTTTACCAGATATAAGCCTAATCCGGACCCTTTTGAGGTTTTAGTACCTCTGAAATACATATCAAAAACCCTCGAAATAGCTTCTTCTTCAATACCAATTCCATTATCTTCAATTTGGATTTCTACTTGTTGGTCGACTTGGCGGATTAATATTTTTAAAATATTATCCTTGGGTTCTGGGTTTTGGTATTTTATTGCATTTTCAATTAAATTCTGAAGAATTGTTTCAATTATCTGTTTACTGGAAACGAATGGAATTAATATTGAAATATCAACCGATACTTTTAAATTCGAGTAACCCGGATAATAAGTGAAACGGTTCAAAATATCGTTCACTAATTCTTCAAAATTAATAGGATCGTTAAATTTTGTCGCCTCTTTAATTTTCATAGCTTTCACAAGTTCAGATAAAGTAGAGTCCAGTTTTCTTGAGGCAGTTTCAATCATGTCTAAATATTTTAAGGAACTTTCTTTATTACCTTCAAGTTTACTTACCGAAACAAGTCCAATAATTGATGCTAAAGGTCCGCGCAAATCATGAGAAGCTTTATAAATAAAAGTTTCCAGCTCCTTATTAATTGATTTTAGTTGGGTAATATTAGTGTGTACCCCAATCGAGCCGATTATTTTTCCTTTGTGATCTGTATAAGGTGATCCGCTTATCATAACCCATATTGTTTCTTTGTTTTTTGTGAGCATTGGGACTTCATAAGTGCCGGCTTTTTTATTTTTTCTTTCTTCAATTATTTTTGACATCTCTTTTTTTTGATCCGGAAATAGAAACAAATCACTGGCATTTTTCCCTAGTATTTCTTCAAATTTATAACCCAAAAGCTTGCAAAAGGAATCGTTGGCGTACATGACAGTGTCGTCATTGTTTACAATTAATATTGCATCATTCAGAGTTGTGACAATTTGTTCCCATTGGTGCTTTGGAGAATAATCAAGCATTTTATATTTATTAATGGCAATTAAGGCAGATATTGAAAACACAGTAACCATAGAGGTGGTTAACGGAATATCGTCATAATTAAGCACTACCGGAAAAATAATTTCAGCAATTATTCCGGTCAGAACCGGAGCGGTAAGACTTATAAAAAGTAATAAAGCCTGTTTGCGGATTAATGCTTTATCGCGATTAGTGACATAATAATACCAAAGCAGAGTAATCATCGATAAGCCTGCAATACTTATCCATGTTAATAAAATATTTGTCATTAAATTTGGCTCGGGGTTTCCAATCCAGTACCATTTGGAGGAAATTTCTATTGAGTGTTTTTCATATCCGCCTTCAATTACAAAGAAAAAAAACAGAGAAATTATAAGAAGTATATGAGAGACCAAATCAGTTTTTAATTTTTTATGTTGCTTTATCAGCTTTATAATAAATTGTATCCCAAAACTGCTTCCGAATACCAGGAATATTTCAGAAATTTTAAACCACGCATCAGCAGTTTCGCGGGTGACTGACATACGCATAAGACCTTCAGAAGTTTGCCATAAACCAATTAGCAAAACAAAGAGAGAAAAAAATAAGTTTGTCCGTGTTTTGTGAAATGTAAGAATTACATAAAAGTAAATGGCAATATTAATAAAAGCAGGAACCAACGAGAGGACAAAAACATCTATTCTTGATAGGTCTACATTAGTAAATTCCGGATGCATAAATTAGACTTAAGACTCTTTAAGCATATAAGGTAGTTCTAAATTATCATATTCGTGTATTTTTTGATACTTTTTTTGAGGACATGTAAGATTTTAGTGAAAAAAGGAAATGGTATCTGAGGAAAAGGTTATTTTGGAATTAATCTAAAGAATGGCTTTGATAATCTAAAAACTATTCTACCACAATTTTTGCCCTGCCAATACGGCCATCTGAATCCTGTTTTAACAATAAATAAACCCCCTGAGGGACATGAGGCAATTCAAGCCTGAAGTAAGTATTTTGCATCAATTCAAACTTCGACAACATGTACATTTTCCCGTTAGAGCCGTATAGTTTGAATTGGGCATATTCGAAACCTGAGCCTTCATTTGAAACATTAATATAATCGTGAGCGGGATTCGGAAATACATCTAAATTATAAAGGCCATTATTTTTTATTTCACAGGATTTTTCCCAACCATTTAGTTGCTGAACCACCCATTCCCGCTGCGACTGGATAAAAGGAAAAATACCCGGATAACGGATCCTTAAAACAAAAGAGGATTTTGTCATCGATACCACATCTTCCATTTCCTCTGTTAAAGATTTACTAAAGGAGGCGTAAGAATTCAAACGGTTTGGATCGTTCCTGTAAGTTTCATCAATTAAATTATGCCACCTTAAGAGGGAAGGACCTAAATTATCTAATGTAAATTTGGTACGGATAAAATCACAAGCGTAATTTAAATACTCATCTTTATATTCATCATACTGAAAAATTTTAGCTAGTAGTGGACGTTTATCCAGTTGTGGTGTAGGAATAAGGTAACCGTTTAAAAAAGTTGTGCCGCTTAACACTTTTATGTCCTGAAAGGTTTCATTCATGTCCCATGGAATCCATTTGAATTGCCCATCGGGATGATCATAGATGAAATAATTATTTCCTCCCGACCAATAGCTGTCCCAGCTTCGCACGCATTTTTCTACGGCCAATGCTTTCAGATAAGAATGAACATCAAATTTAATTTCGAGTTGTTGTTTGAAATCATCTCCTGTATAATTATTTAAAAAATCAACAAAATTAATAAAGCCTGTCCAGTCGTCCATAGTCTCATTTGTGGTAAGCTTCATCCCTTGGTCTTTATATTTTTGTTTGTCAGTACCCTGCCAATCGAGAGGAACGGAAGCGCCACGGTCGGTCTTGTATAGATTACCATCGTTAAACGCTCCGCCGTATTTCGATTTCAGGAATGTTTTATCTACATTTTCAATAATTAAATAAAGCCCGATGTATTCATCATTCACCCAGACTTTCGTATAAGCAGTTCTTGAAGAAAACAATCCTGCATCGCGCATTAACTTATTACAAGTAGCATCGTGCATGAGTGAGGGGTCGTTAATAAAAATGTTCAGGTTTAATTTTTTCAGACCGTCGAATGTTTGATTGTTATTAAACTCATTAAATGAAATTTTAAAGGGATTTTTTCTTCCGAAATTAGCGAGTGTATTAGAAGCATTTCCTTTTTCACGGAAACCGCAACTGTAAGTGGTTACTCCGTCGAATGTCACATCACATTCATGATAGATCTCCGGAAAATTATCAGGGTCGGTAATGTTTGCATGAAATTCGGCTTCCAGAACAGTAAACCAATCTTCTAAAGGTGTTTGTATTTTTATTTCATGTATAATAGAATCGTTAAACACAATTGCTCCTGATTGCGAAAATAAATGGCAACTAAAAAAAACAAGTATGGAAATAATTACTTTTTTCATTGTCCGTAAATACGATGTTTGGTATTTAAATAAGTGTAGCGCTTTTTAAAATTCTTCCGCATGAAATGGAAACCAAC
>JAHEYE010000256.1 GCA_023251695.1 Sphingobacteriaceae bacterium
ACTTTGGTGAATTTGATTTAACGCTTATTAGTTCCTTTCCGGATTTTAAATTCGTAATTAATAATGTAAGTGTGATTGGTGTCGATCAGTTTAAAGATGATACGCTTGCTTTTATTGGTCAGCTGAGTACAAACATTAATTTAAAAAGTGTTATAGCCGGCGATAAATATCAGGTAAACTCCTTAGTAATTGATAAGGCTCGTATTTTAGGAAAAGTAATGCGCGATGGTAAAGCCAATTGGGATATTGCCAAAGCAAGTGCTGATACTACAGCAGCTGCACCAAGTGAGCCCACTAAATTCGCATTGAAGCTTAAAAAATTAAAAATAAGTGATACTTATATTGTGTATGACGATCAGCAAGGGAATATGTACGGAAAGCTGGAAGGTTTCAATTATGAATTGGCCGGAGATTTTACGCAGGATGTTTTCGTGATGGAAAATTTACTGGAGATTGCCAAAACCACTTTCAATATGGGTGGCGTGGGTTATTTAACTAATGTACATATTAAATCGAAAGCCGATTTGGATATGGACATGACGCAAATGATGTTTAAGTTTAAAGAAAATGAACTCAGTTTAAATGACCTCACTTTAGGGTTCGACGGGGAAGTAAAAATGCCTAAGGATGATATTGATTTGAATGTGACTTTTAAAGCGAAGCAAACGGAGTTTAAATCTATTTTATCTTTAATCCCGAGTGTATATTCTAAAGACTTTGCCAGTGTTAAAACCGCAGGTAAGTTAGCTTTAAACGGATTTGCAAAGGGAGTCTATAACGATAAATCCTATCCGGCTTTTGGTTTGGATTTAAACATTGCGGATGCCATGTTTAAATATCCTTCCTTGCCAAAATCTGTAAACAACATTAATATTGATGTAAAAATTCAAAATCCGAATGGTGTTTTAGATGCTACTACTATTGACGTAAATAAATTCCATATGGAAATGGCGGGTAATCCAATAAACATTACCGCACACGTTAAAACGCCTATTTCTGATCCTGATATTAATGCGGAGATCAAAGCGCTTATTGTTTTAGCTTCTGTAAAAGATTTCATCCCAATGGAAAAAGGAGATGAGATGAACGGGGAAATAAAAGCGGATATCGCCATGGCAGGCAGATTAAGTGCTATTGAAAAACAACAGTACGAAAACTTTAAAGCTTCCGGAACTCTTGAAATTAATAATATGAATTACAAAACAGCGGCTTTTCCTTATGGCGTAATGCTGAATGTAATGAAAATGAATTTCACAACGCAGAATGTAGAGTTAGCTTCTTTCGATGCAAAAATGGGTAATACCGACATTCAGGCTAATGGTAAAATTGAAAACTTTTTGCAATATGTTTTTAAAGATGATTTAATTAAAGGTGCGTTTAATGTGACCAGTAATCTTATGGACTTAAATCAATTAATGGGACCTGAATCAACAGAGACCGCAGCTGCCACACCAAGCGCTGCGGCAACATCTACTGCCGCATCAGGTGCAGTTGAAGTTCCCGGAAACATTGATTTTGTTTTAAACGCTAAGTTCAATAAAATTCTATACACTAATCTTACTATCGATAATATGTCTGGTGGAATTATTATAAGGGATAAAAAACTGGACATGTCGAATTTAAAAATGAATATTTTAGGTGGTGGAGTAGGCATGAACGGTTATTATGAAAGTACAAATCCAAAACGTCCGACCGCAATGGTGGACCTTGTTCTTGATAACTTTGATATTCAAACAACATTCAACACATTTAATTCTGTACAAAAGTTAGCGCCTATTGGTAAATATGCGAAAGGCATGTTCTCTGCCAACATAAAAGATTTTAAAGTCGCCATGAACGATAAAATGGAACCGGATTTAAACACTGCTACGTGTACCGGGAAATTAAAAACAAATAAAGTCAGTGTTGGTGGTTACGAACCCTTCAATAAACTGGGTGATGCTTTAAAAATTAAAGAATTAAAAAATCTTGAGTTTACAAACATGGATATTGCTTTTGAAATGGCTAATGGCCGGATTAAAACATTGCCTTTTGATGTGAAGGTGAATAATATCAATACAAATATCAGTGGAAGTACTGGCTTAGATCAAACTATCGAATACAAATGGAAAATGGATATCCCGAGAGCTATGTTTGGTAAAGAAGCAAATTCAGCCCTTACAGGATTAATGTCGCAAGCCAATGCTGCTGCAGGAACAAATGTTTCTTTGGGTGAGAAAGTAAAAGTGACCATCAACTTTGGCGGAACAGTTACCAATCCAACTATTAAAACAGGATTGAAGGATGATGGCGGTAAATCAACAACTGAAGTCGTAAAAGATCAGGTGGTGAATACTACCATTGATAAAGCGAATGAAGAAGCTCAGAAAATTTTAGATGATGCCAAAGCACAAGTTGATAAAATAAAAGCTGAAACTCAAACACAGGTTGATAAAGTAAAAGCCGATGGATATGCTGAAGCGGATAAATTAGTAGAGCAGGCAAGCAATCCTATTTCAAAAATAGCTGCCAAAAAAGCCGCTGAAATTGCTAAAAAGGAAGCTGACAAAAAAGCTCAGAAAATAGTTGATGAAAGCGATGCACGTTGTCAGAAAATTTTGGACGATGCCAAAGTAAAGGCCGACGAGAAAGCAAAGGCTAACAAGAAATAATGATTGTGTTGAGGAAAGTATATGTTGTACTTGCATTAATTCTTACTTTAAGTTTTTCTTACGGGCAAATAAATCTTGATTCATTAAGAACTGAATTAGGCACTTTACCTGCCGATACCGGTTCTGTAAATTCAATTATCAAAAAAGGTTTACAGATACGGAAAATAAATCTCGACGCGGCGATTGTATGTTTTAATTACGCCGTGAAGCAGGCCAAAAACCTTAAAGACAATTATCTTTTATCGAAAGCACTCGTTAACCTTGGCGCCACTTACAATATATTGGGTGATTACGCTTCCGCAGCGGAAAATTTGATTGATGGCTTGATGTTGGCTGAAAAACTTGATAATAAGGAATTATTAATAAAATCTTATTTGAGTCTGGGTAACATGTATTCATATAACCAGCAACCTATATTGGCCAAGGGTATGTATTACAAAGCGCTTAAGTTAGCAGAAGCAAGTGGTGCTAAAATTGAAAAAGCTACTATCTATAATAATCTAGGGGCGCTTACTTACCGCGCCAGTAATTTGGATCCAGCGCAATTACGACTTGCTATTTCTTATTTACTCAAGGCGCTCGCGATTGTAGAAACCACCAGTAATAAGTCTGAGTTGATAGGTAAGTACAATAATCTTGGATTAGCTTATTGTGATTTTAATAAATACGACTCTGCACTTTATTATCTGGAAAAATCTAAAAAAATCATTGATCTTGGTAATAACCCTGATGATTATATTTTTTATTATAATTATGTAGGAAGGGTGTACACTTCAAAAAAAGCGTTTGGAGAGGCGGAAAAAGCATATTTAAAATCAATTGCGCAGGCTCAGGTTTTGAACGATAGGGAGTGGATATATGAAGGCTATCTTTCTCTCGCAATTATGTTTGAGCAGCAGGAAAATTTTGAAAGAGCTTTTACGTATTACAGAAGTTATGCCAGTTTAAAGGATTCGATTGTTAATGCCTCTAATTTTGCTGTTGCTTCCGATATTAAAAATAAATTCGACCGTGAAAAGAAAGAAGCCGAACTTAATCAGTTAAAGGCTGAGAAGGCTAAGCAGAAAATTTTTGATATAGCGCTCATTCTTGTTTCTATTCTTACCATTATTTCTGTTGTAATGATGTATAGCCGTTTTAAAATAAAAGCCCAATCAGAAAAAAAATTGCAGATCCAGAACGATATCATTACCCAAAAGAACAAAGATATTACCGACAGTATCGTTTATGCCCGCAGGATCCAGCAATCCATATTGCCAAGTGAAAAACTTCTTGAGAAAGAAATGAAAAGGTTATTAAAGTAGAAAAAAATTAAATCATTTTTTGAATCTTTGTGGAGGTTCTTATCCTATAATCCCCTCTGATTAATTATTTATTTTTCTTGATTTTGCCGGCTGAACTCCAATGAAAACCCGATTTCCATCCGAACCATACTAAACGTCGTCGGTGTTTTTCTTCACGAGCTATCGGTTGTTCACTTTCTTTTCTTTGTTTCGCGATTTTTTTTAGATGTCTTCTGGCTACTGTATGGAACCCGGTACTCCAGCAACCCCAGCACCAAATACGGGGACGCATAATATGATTGGTGTATTTAGCCTGCTTATTAAAACGGGTGGCTGAAATTTCAAACACAGAGTTTAAAGATAGTAAATAGTCCATTTGTGTTTTATCAGAACTCATTTCGATGGTATGCCGTGATATTTTTTGTTCTTTTCCCATCGACTCAATAGGAATCCCGCGGATTTCCTTGTACTTATGTAAAGCAGCTTTAATTTTTTTGATGCGCTGTTTAGAAAGTTTTTCCGGCTCCAGACTATCACGCCACACCACAAGATCATTAATGTATTTCATATTCTCGGCAATGTATTTGAAACACGAATCAACTGTGTAGGGCATTAGGGCGTATTCGGTGGAATTATTTTTAAAGTAAATACCCGGGAAATGCATTTTAAATTCTCCGTTATTTAGTTTTGCCTGAATTTCTTTATTCTGAGCACGAATTTGGATGGCAACAACAAGAAGGAGAATAATTATTTTTGTTGTCTGTTTCCGCATTGTACCTAAATATATTATAAATAAGGCAGAAATGCCAAAAGGATGCATATTTGTTGGGCTCGATGGTTTTTTTTAGTAGGAATTGCACATTTTTACCGGGCCGTGTCTTTTTTGCAAATATTTATCCATGTCTGCGAGTTTAATTTCATTCCAATGTTTGTTGTCCGCGCATTAACATCATTAAATTGTTTTAATGCTCTTTTTGAATAACCATTATGAAATAAAACAATTCCGGCAGAAAACTTAGCACTATCGGATTGAATAAGTTCATCTTTTATTAACGCTCTTACTCTGGCTACCCGAATGCTGTCCCT
>JAHEYE010000257.1 GCA_023251695.1 Sphingobacteriaceae bacterium
ATTATACGAAGAAGCCCTTATTTGGAAAAGTGGCGATGAATACGCAATGGGCCGTCTGGCTGAAATAGAAAAAATATTAAATTCAGATGCGAATACCGGGGTTGACGAACGTAAAAAAGCCTTACTGGCTAAATATCCTCCGGGCGTAACTGAAGAAGTGATTGAAGGAACTGGTGTAACAATTATACAGCGTGTTGTTGTGAAGGATAATGATGTGTGGGTGTTCCAGAAAAAAATATTCTCTTGGGGTGGTATTGCTTATTTCCGCGATGGTACTGCTATTATTGAATTAACTTTTGAAAACGAAACGAAGCCGTAATGAATCCAGCCGTTAAACCCGAGGTGCTGGAAGAAATCAGGTGCTGCGTTTGTAATAATTCCGACTCCAAACAATTTTCACCTGTTTATTCAAAAGAAAAATTTGAGGTTTTCTCCTGCAATAATTGCGGATTATATTTTATCCCGGCTTATTACCGCAAAAAAATTGATTATGGGAATTACAAGGATGAAAAAGTAACGGAAGCAGTACGTAAAGGAAATAACTGGGTAAAAATACAGCGGCATAAACTCCGCCTGAAATTTATAAGGAGGTACAAGAAGAGCGGTGATTTATTTGACTTAGGGGCCGGGTGGGGACATTTTATGCTGGCAGGAATTGAGATGGGTTACAATGTTACAGGAATAGAAATTTCCGAACAGCCTTATTTATTCTGTAAGAACGATTTGAAGTTACCGGTTGAGCATATAGATTTTTTTAAAATGGGTGAAGAAAAAAAATTCGATATAATTACTTTATGGGACGTTCTTGAGCATATTGATAGGGCTGATGATTTTATTGAAAAATGTTCCCGAGTTACAAAACAGGATGGAATATTAGTATTGCAGGTCCCGCAGATTGATAGTTATTTCGCTAAGAAGTATAAAGACGATTGGAAAATGATGGGTCTTGATCATGTGAATTATTTCAGCAAGAAAACAATTACTATTTTATTAGAGAAGTATGGATATAAGGTTGAGAAAATAAAATCATCTTTCGAGTTGAAATTATTTATCATGTACACTATTTTACCGCTTTTAAAACGATTAAAAGGAACCAGCAAAGCTAAAACAACGCAGGAAGCCAATTACGAGATCAAAGCCTCAGAAAGGCAACAGTATTTCAATAAATTTACAACAAGACCCATGTGGCAGTTAAAGTTCTTTGTTTTTGTACATAATATCATCTATAATTCACTCTCTTTCCTTCATATTGGTGAAGAAATGATGGTAGTCGCCAGAAAGACGAAGTAGGCAGTTGGTAGGAAGGCAGAAGGCAGTGAAAAGTTAGAGAAATAACTTGTGGAATCTTTTAAGTATCTGCATCTCTATATAAAATTTATATATTTAATCTATAATTAAACAAAATGAAAAAATTAGTAGTAGTAATTGCAATGTTTTTGGGCTTGTCGGCATTAGCCCAACAAAAACCGGTTGAATTAAAATTGAATTTATTGGATGGTAATGTGATTACCGGAACATCATCTATGGGTGATATTGAGTTAATGACCGCTTACGGTAAATTAACCATTCCGGTAGCTAATGTTGCCACCATCAAAGTTGGTATTGGTAAAGACAAAGCGGTTTATGATAAAGCGATGTCTTATTTAAAAATACTAAACACATCAACCAGCGATGATACCCGCAAAGGCGCTTATGCTGATATTTTAAAATTAGGTGTAAAGGCTATTGCAGCGGTGAATGATTTTTCTTCGGACCCTAAAAACATTGACGAGAACTCAACCTACACGGGAGAGTATACGGTTGATAATGTTTTATCTGAATTGCATTCAGCTAATAATATTGATGATAATGCGGATATTGATGATATTGTTACAATAGATGGTCAATACACGATGGGTGGAACATTTAGTTTCGGAAAAATGGACATTAAAACAGAATATGGTAATTTAAGTATCCCAAAAGAAAAAATTAAAAGTGTGGATGTTTCTGTGATTAATCCTGCCGGCGATGGCGATAAGACTTTTAAATTGATGGCTTCAAAAAATATCAGCGGTAACCAAAATGGAGGCTGGTTAAAAACCGGAATTACTCTTAAGCAGGGACAAAAATTCACTATCACTGCAACCGGTGAAGTAACTTTAGCGAGTTTAAGCAATCAAAAATACAAGCCGGATGGAAGTTACACAGCAACAAACGGAACTAATTACCCTGCAGCAGCGGGTGGTGATTACGAAGGAGCCACAACATATCCTGCTTATGGTAATGTTGTGTATCACATTGGTGACGGAAGTACAGAAACGAATAAAGCAGGCGCTAAATTTACCGGCACTGCGAAATCAAGCGGGATGTTATACATTGCTATTTACGAAACAGTTTATAATGCTGCGAATACAGGTTCGTATACTGTGAAAATCCTCAATAAGTAGCCACATCCTCCTAGCGGCGGACAGGGATTTCACAGATTAACACAGATAATTCCAATCTGTGAAAATCTGTGTAATCTGCGGCTGTAAACATCAGCTTGTGTAAAATATAAAGGTCCTGCGGGGCCTTTTTTTATTTGTAAGCTTTAATTTTAGACCATGCGTGTTCATTTAATTGCGATTGGAGGAAGTGCAATGCACAACATGGCTTTGGCTTTGCAGGAGAAGGGTTATGAAGTAAGCGGGAGCGATGATGAAATTAATGAACCGAGTAAAACCCGTTTAGCAAAAAAAGGACTGTTACCTGAAGCGATTGGTTGGTTTCCTGAAAAAATAAATAAGAACATTGATGCTATTATTCTCGGTATGCACGCCCGTGCCGATAATCCTGAATTAGTAAAAGCAAAAGAACTCGACGTAAAAATTTATTCGTACCCCGAATTTATTTATGAAGCCACTAAAGAAAAAACACGCATTGTAATAGGAGGGAGTCATGGTAAAACAACCATCACCGCCATGATTTTACATGTATTAAATTACAATAAAGTGAATGCCGATTTTATGGTCGGTGCGCAACTCGAAGGATTTGATACGATGGTTAAATTAACCAAAGAAGCAAAAGTAGCGGTTATTGAAGGCGATGAATATTTAGCATCGCCAATTGACAGGCGACCGAAATTCCATTTATACAAGCCAAATATTGCTTTGTTAAGTGGTATTGCCTGGGATCACATCAATGTGTTTCCGACTTTTGATAATTATGTGGAGCAGTTCAGGATGTTTGTGGATTTGATTGAGCCAAATGGAAGTCTGGTTTATTGTTCTGAAGATAAAGAGTTGGTAAAGGTGGCTGAGGTCTCGGGAAAGAAAAATAATATCAGGAAGCTTAATTATTCAGTCCCGCCTAATAAAATTGTTGACGGAACAACTTACTTGCTTGTGAACGGAAAAGAAATTCCTTTATCAGTATTCGGCGACCATAACTTAATGAACTTAACCGGTGCTCGATTGGTTTGTAATCAGGTTGGGATTAGTGATGAGCAATTTTACAATGCCATTCAAAGTTTTAAAGGAGGGGCAAAAAGATTGGAGCTGGTTTATAAAAATGATTCCTTCAATTTCTATAAAGACTTCGCCCATTCACCCTCCAAACTAAAAGCAACCACCTCGGCGGTCAAACAGCAGTTTGATAAACGTCATATTGTGGCCTGTATGGAACTCCATACGTTCAGCAGTTTAACAGAAGAATTTCTGAAGGAATACAATGGCGCCATGAAGACGGCTGATGAAGCAATTGTGTATTATAACCCTCATACAATAGCCCACAAAAAACTTAAACCTATAAGTGAAGAACAAGTATTAAAAGCCTTCGCCCGCAAGGACTTAAAGGTATTTACCGATAGTAAAGCAGTAACTGATTATTTAAAGTCAAAAACCTGGAAAAACAGCGTCCTCCTTATGATGAGCTCCGGTAATTTTGATGGTGTCGACTTTAATCAGTTGGCTAAATCATTAACGTAATTTTCCCTCTCCTTTGAGGAGAGGGTGTCCACCTATGGTGGACGGGTGAGGTAAATTCCCCCTTTAAAGGGGGTGGTCCAAAGGACCGGGGGATGTCAACACAATTAACACCCCTCAGTTTAGAAGTTATAGACTCTGCTCAGAAAAACCTTTCCATTTTTTTGGTTCTTTATAGACTGAAATGAATAAGCAAAAATTATTTGTTGCATTTTTATTGTGCACTGTTCTCGCAAGTGCACAAAACTGGTCATTAAAAATTACCAGTCATATTGGTTTCCGTAAATATCAATTAGATACAAAAGCCGTTAAAGAAGAAGCTGTTTTGGGCGGTGCGTTAATTAAACTTTATAAAGGAAGTACAGTTGTTGACCAAAGTGTGAGTGATGGCGGTGGCTACTTCAGTATTTTTGTTCCGGCGAATGATGAATTTATTTTAACTGTGACCTATGCCGGATGTTTTACAAAAAGAATCTATATCAATACCAAAGGCGTTCCTCCTGAAATTCAAAAAACAAATATTAAACCAAGTATAAGTATTGAAGGTTTTATTTTATCTAAACCTTTACCGGGAATTGATTATTCCAATTTAGAACAAACGCTCGCAAAAATTGTGTACATGCCAAAAGAAATAAATTTTGGTGATGAGGAAATGTATACCAAAGAAGGCCTTGCGCTTGTTGCACGGATCGAGGAAAAGGAAATGGAACTTATGTCGGCTTTTTGCAACGCAAATAAATCGGGTGATGAAGCTATGAAAATGCAGGATTGTATACTTGCAGAAAAAATGTATAAAAGCGCTATAGCCATGTTACCGGCAGAACATTATCCGGTAGTGCAAATGACAAAAGTGCAGGATTGTTTTAAAGCGCGTGAAGAAATTGCTAAAAAAGCTGAAGAGGTCGTTGCCGCACAGGCTAGGGAAGAAAAATATGCTGATGCTTTAAGAAAAGGCGACGCAGCCTTTACTGCAAAAAGCTGGACGATGGCTAAGGAAGCTTTTACTGAAGCATTGTCTGTTAAAGCAAACGAACAATATCCTAAATATAAAATTACAGCTATTGAAAAACTGAT
>JAHEYE010000048.1 GCA_023251695.1 Sphingobacteriaceae bacterium
CTGCTTTATCTGCGGCTGCTTTGTCCGCTGCTAATTTATCTGCCGCTGCTTTGTCTGCCGCTGCTTTATCTGCGGCTGCTTTGTCCGCTGCTAATTTATCTGCAGCTGCTTTGTCCGCCGCCGCTTTATCTGCGGCTGCTTTATCTGATGCTAATTTATCTGCAGCTGCTTTGTCAGCCGCTGCTTTATCCGCTACCGCTTTATCTGCTGCTAATTTATCTGCGGCCGCTTTATCCGCTGCTACTTTATCTGCCGCTGCTTTGTCTGAGGCTGCTTTGTCAGCTGCTAATTTATCCGCTGCAGCTTTGTCTGCAGCTGCCTTCTCGGCAGCTTGTTTCGCGACTTCTTCAGCTTTTTTCTTTTCTTCTTCTTTTGCATTAACGCATTTTTCTGCTTTTACTAATTGATCCTTTGGATATTGTTCATCCGGTAAAATTGCAGAGGCCTTTATATAATTTTCTTTTGCTTTATCACAGTCTGCTTTTTTTAATGCTTCATCACCGTTCTTATTGGCCATGTTATACCGTTCCATAATAATGCGTTCCTGATCGCGGAGTTTACTGAGCACAGCAAGCATCTGATTGGTATAACCGGGGTCATCACTGAATTTTTTCCCGGATGGCATATAACTCGCTTTTAATAATGGCTCGTTTAATTGAGAATAATCAACACCCGGAATAGGCTTCGACATGGTAACACCTTCAAGCCTAAGCACCGGCTTAAAGTTATTTTTATCCATCCCCTCAGGAACATTTTTTGTGTTCAAATAAAATTTCTTTGTATTGTACCCGTCTTTTGAAATGACCATGATGAATTCTCCATTAGCGGGTACATCCACTACAAAATCGCCACCGCCGCTGGTAACAGATTGTGAAACTTTTTTTCCACCGTCGTACAGAATAATATCAACTCCTCCGAAGCCCTGACCATCTTTCTCAACTACGCTGCTGAATTTAAGCACCCAATTCGGAGGTGTTGTCTGGCCTTTGCAGAAAGCAGCAAACAAAAGCATTCCATAAATTATTTTATAACTTGTTTTCATATTCTTATTCGGGACACTAAATATAATAAAAGCAATGGATTTGTATGCTATTATGATGCAGAATCTGCAAAATTTCATAAGTTTGAATTGAAAAGCTGTTTTTAGGCCCAAAAACAAAAAAACCTATCCGCATAAGCGAACAGGTTTTGATTTTACCCGTGATCCCGCTGGGATTCGAACCCAGGACCCTTACATTAAAAGTGTAATGCTCTACCAGCTGAGCTACGGAATCGTGTATATCGATTAATTACATTGTTATTAAGTGCCGCTTCATTCTTGCAAATGAACCATTTAGTATGCGAAACTTAGTATATTAAAGAACTTTTTGGTACGGGGCTGCAAATATAAAAGGTTAATTCTCTAACGCAAAATTATTTTAAACAAAAATTTTAACACATTTTTTCCATAAAAAATACATTTTCAATACATTTAAGCCATAAATGCCGCTGACTCCAGAAATACACCTTTTAAGAGGCTTGTGCACTCTCAAATTTGGTCAAATACCGACCGATGCTGAGAAGTTTTTTGGCGTTCCGGAAGAAACACAAACTTTGAATGATGAGATTCTTGATACCACCTCTTATGTGATGCATTATTGGACTAATGGCTTTTCTTTGTTTTTTGATTCAAACAAGAATAATGTGTTACATATTGTGGAAGTGGATAATCCAAATACAATTTTATTTAGTAAACCCGTATTTAAACTCAAAGAGCAAGAATTGATTGACTTACTGAAATCAAATGGGTTCAAATTGAGTGATACAGAGCGGCATGAATGGGGCGAAAAACGCCTTAGTTTTGATGAGGCAGGTCTGGACTGTTATTTTGAGAATGGGCATCTTACCACTTTAAGCTTCAGCGCCTCTGATCCGCACGAAAATTTTCAATATTTCCCTAATTAAATCTCCTTATCTTTGTAAAAATTAAATTACATGCCGGGAAGAGAATTGTTTGGCGCCGAAGAGCGCAAGGAAATAAATGATGTAATGGAGACCGGAATTTTATTCCGTTATAACCATGACGCATTGCGGAATAATCACTGGAAAGCAAAAGATTTTGAGGCCGAAGTGAAAAAAATCACCGGCGCAAAACATGCACATGCTATGAGCAGTGGTTCTACAGCCATAGCTACCGCTCTTGCTGCAAGCGGAATCGGAGCGGGTGATGAGGTAATTGTGCCTCCATTTACATTCATGGCAACTATTGAAGCGGTTTTATTTATCGGAGCTTCGCCTGTTTTTGCAGAAATTGATGAAACACTTTGCCTAAGCGCTGATGGAATAAAAAAAGCATGTACGTCAAAAACAAAAGCGGTTTGCTTAGTTCACATGTGTGGAGGTATGGCAGAGATGGATAGCATCATGTCTGTTATTAAAGAAAAGAATTTGATTTTAGTGGAAGATGCCGGGCAGGCATTTGCTTCTTCATATAAGGGAACATTTACAGGATTATTTGGAACAGCCGGAAGTTATTCATTTGATTTTTTTAAAATTGCTACCGCAGGTGAAGGTGGGGTTTTAGTTACTAATGATGAAACTGTTTACAAAAAAGCGGATGTATACAGCGATCACGGCCATGATCATATCGGTGCGGTGCGCGGAATGGAGAACCATCCTTACTTAGGATTTAATTACCGCATTTCTGAATTGCATGCGGGGATTGGTGCTGCCCAAACCCGGAAAGTACCTTACATCAAACAAAAAAATCAAGAGCATAAAAAATTCTTAACAGAACTTTTAGCTAAAACACCGGGCATTTCATTCGCAAAAATTGCTGACCCAAGCGGAGACTCTGCAACTTTTTTAAATATTTTGTTGGCTGATACTGAAGCTGCAAAACGTACCGTTGCTGAATTTAAAGCCGCAGGTGTTGCCGGTTTTGATTATTGGTTCCTGAACATGTATCACTTCATTAATCAGTGGGACCATATAAAAGAATTAAAAACAGTAAGCAAATTACCGATCGAAGTTTTAGGTATGCCGCAGGATTATAAAAATTTGAATTTACCAAAAACACAGGAAGTGGTTGGCCGCTTAATCTCTTTTGGCGTTCGTTGCACATGGACGAAAGACGAAATGGAAACGTTGGCTAAACAAATTTCAGAATGTGTAATTAAGGCAACAAAACCTGTTAACGCGTAATGCTTCACAAGAACTTCAAGAACATAGATAAAGTAACTTATGGTCGCGGTGCCTTCTCGCAATTAGCGGAAACCGTTGAGCCGGTAAGGAAAGAGAACAAGAATTATTTTGTTTATGTTGTCGACAATTATTTTAAAGCAAAAGATCTTTCCAAAAAATTACAGAATAAACCTGAAGACCTTGTTTATTTTATTGATGTTGATCCTTACGAACCCACAACTGAACAAATAGATAAACTCCGCGATGAAATTTTAAAAACTAGAGGTTTACCGAGTGGAGTAATTGGGATTGGCGGAGGAAGCATTATGGATATCGCGAAAGCATTATCACTAATGTTAACCAACGAAGGTTCTTCTACTTTATATCAGGGATTAAATTTAATTAAGAAGCCCGGCATTTATCATTTAGGAGTTCCAACAATTTCAGGAACAGGTGCTGAGGTAAGTATGACTGCAGTATTAACAGGCCCTGAAAAAAAATTGGGATTGAAATGTGATTGGACAGTTTTTAACCAAGTGATCTTAGATCCTGAATTAATTTCTTCTGTTCCGCGAGATTGGTGGTTTTATACAGGCATGGATACGTATATTCATTGTATCGAAAGTGAAAGTGGAATCCGAAATAACGCTTTTAGTTTAGCTTACGGCGAGCAGTCTTTGAAATTATGCAGAGAAGTTTATCTCGGAAAAAACTCAGGACAAACTCCTGAGAACAATGATAAATTAATGGTGGCATCATTAATGGGCGGCTTGAGTTTAACTTATAGTGAAGTTGGCGTATGCCACGCTTTAAGTTATGGTCTTTCAAAAATTCATGGTACGCGACATTGTTACGCGAACTGTATCATTTTCCAACATCTTGGTGATATTTATAAAAAAGGTCATTCAGAATTCATGGAGATGATCGAAACCCATAAAATTAGATTGCCGCAAGGTTTAAGTAAAGAGTGGGATGATAAAACATTAACCGCAATGGCGCAGGTTTCTTATAATCTTCCTTTCATGTGGAATCACGCTTTTGGGGATAGCTACAAAGAAATTGCCACAATGGATTATATAAAGGATTTGTTTAGGAGGATGTGAATTCGTCACTTCGACAAGCTCAGTGACCGATTGCACGGTGGTTGAGCTTGTCGAAACCACTTTAAAAAAATCTATTTCTGATAAACCAATTTCTTCACCACTTTTTGTTCTGAAGAATTTATCTCCACAAAATAAATTCCTGAATTAAAATTAAGGTTTGAGAGATCAATTACCTTTTCAGTTTGTGTTTGATAAACCAATTCACCAATTGAATTAAAAATAGAAACTTTTGTCAGATTATTTGAAGTTTTGATCTCAAAACTTCCGGTAGTAGGATTTGGGAAAAGAGAAAGCAAATCATCATTCCAAATTTCATTCACGCCCGTTGATACAATGCAATTGTAAATTAATTTCCATCCGTTGGTGACTGTTGAAATATCTGATTTAAATTTTAGCGTAATAGAAGTTCCTGTTGATGTAATTGTTCCAGGACTTGTTGTGCTTCCTGTGTAAGCGCCCATTAATGGAGATGCGGTTGTTGGTCCGTTATAGATAAATAATGAATCCCATCCCTGTTCTGTAGTAAAACTTTTGAATTGTAATTGTACTTTATCAATTCCGTTGGGTGAAATGCTAAATGTAAAAGCTTCGTTATCATAATAATTCCTGTAAGGTCCTCCCATATCAAATAAACTATCTGTGCACGGACGTATTTCACAATCAGAAAATTTATCTTTTATTAATTGCCAGTAATCGTTGTAGCCATTATCGTAACCTAGTGCCCAGATTCCGATTCCGCCTATGCCGCGCTGATTTACCATATCAAATTTCCTTCCCATGCTATAGATGTCATCAATCCAACACTGACGCCAGTTGCCGCCACTCAGGTAGGAGTAGTAAGGGTTAAAGCAATTCGCTTCCCAATTTTTATTTGCGGCAGAATAAGTACCGGGTGTGTTTTTTACGTAAGCATAGGTGCGCGACGAATTAAATGCTCCGGTTGTTGCTGATGGTGCTAAATTTCCTACGGTTTCCCATTCGCGGCCATAATACGGTAAGCCCAATAATAACTTTGATGGCGTAACCCCTGCCTTTAAATAATAAGTAATGGATTTTGTACAAGTATAATTATAGGTCGTTTGAAAATTATACAATGGCGATTCCGGTCCTGCTGTTGTACTGCCCGACCAATAATAATCATAACCCATAATAATAAAATCATCTACAACAGGATTTAATCCCGGAATATCAAAAGAACCGCTCCAATCAACTGCGTACAACGCCATGCTTAATTCGTAATTAGGATCAGCGGCAATTAAAGCAGCTTTAAAATTCACCATAAAATTCTTGAACGGTGTTTTATCGGCACTTCCCATGCCTTCAAAATCAATATTAACCCCATTACCTCCGCGGCTGTTAAGTAAGGAAACCATATTATTAATGAATGTGGTTTGTGCCGATGGAGTTGCCCAGAATGTAGCGTGACTAGAAAACAAGGTTGCACAGATGTGAATTTTTTTACCGTTAGCTTTTGCAGCGGTTACTGCTGCGCTGGTACTCCAGGCAAAAGAAGTATTTGTGTTCTGACCGGTTGTTGGGGAAACTGCATAATCAAAATAAGAAAAATCGCTTAGCATGGTCCAGTCGTATGATGTATAAGTAGTACCATTCCAATAAGGATGCCAGCCGTAAACTTTCTTTTTAAGTGTACAGGCTTGTACCGCATTCGTTTTGTGAACAGAGGGAAGCGTATTGTTCAAGCTATCCCAAGATGGATCTTTTGTAAACTTAAAGTTTGAATACAATTCAGATTGTTCCTGCATGATAGATTTGAACGGCATTTGTGCGATGCCTGCTAATCCAAAACATAAAAACAAATAAAAGTAAATTTTTTTCATGCAACACGAATGTACGACAATATGAGATTCCTTTTACGGAAGAAAAACATTAAAACAATTTAGTCCATAGGTAGGCTCAGGATGAGAAGATTTTACCAAAAAAACCGATTAAATAACCAAAAAACGACTTAGATATACTTACTTTTCTTAGCTTTTTCGATGGCTTCCGCTTTCGAATGCACTTCCAGTTTCAGGTAAATGTTTTTGATGTGCGACTTAACTGTTTCTTTATCCACAAACAATTGGTCGGCGATGGTTGAATAACTTTTACCGGAGGATAACAACTCCAACACTTCCAGCTCGCGTGCTGTTAATGGGCTTTGTCTGTTTTTATGAAACGAAGAAACCACCATGCGGGCAATATTTGTGCTCATGGGTGCGCCGCCATTTTCTAATTCTTTCAGTGAATCAATTAATTTTTGAGGCGGCATGTTTTTAGTTAAGTAGCCGCTTGCACCTTCGCACAAGGCTTTAAAAACCAAATCATCATTTTCATAAACGGTAATAACCACAACTTGCGTATAGGGTGAGAGCGCTTTTATTTTCGGAATGGCTTCAATACCATTCATTCCGGGCAATTCAATATCCATTAAGCAAATATCCGGAGCATCATCTTTCACGTTTTTAATTGCAGCTTCAGCGTTCGAATAAGCATTAGCAACTGTATAATCGCTGTTTTGCTGTATAAGTGTTACAAACGCATTGCGGATAATATTATCATCTTCAACAATAATAATTCTTTTGGGAGATTGGATTTTCATAGTGACTAACTATTTTTATTGATTGTTAAAGTAATTTCTGTTCCGTTTTCTTTCTCAGACTGGATTTGCAGACCTGCACCTGCTTTTTGGGCACGCTGACGCATGTTTGATAAACCAAAACTGTTTTTGTCTGATTTCATTTCAAAACCTGTTCCGTTATCTTTTAATTTTACGGCAATAGCTACCCCATTCGGTTCAATACTTAATTTCACTTTATTCGCTTTCGAATGTTTCATAGTATTCGACAAGGCTTCTTTAAAGATCATTGTGATGTTGCGTCCTGAACTCGGGTGTTGTTTAATGTTCCTGAATTCATCCTGTAAACCGCCCACCTCAAACTCGCAACCTGTTCCGTAAAATAATTCATCGCCAAAATCTTTTATGCGGATAATAATTTCGTATAAATTATCATTTCCGGGGTTTATCGACCAGATGAAATCTTTGGTTCCCTGATACAAGCGCGAACTGTTTTGGGAGATTACATCTAAAATACCAATAGCCTCTTTATTATCTTTTGCAACATGAATACGCGCCATTTCAATCAACATAGAGATGCGTGTGAGACCGTTACCAAATTCGTCATGCAAATCAAGTGCGGCTGCTTTACGTACCTTTTCGTTTTCTTCTTTACGGATTTCCTCTACCTCGCGCATATGAGCAATTTTATTCTGCAAACGTATGCGGTAAACAGCCCAGGTAGCGAGAATAACAAATGCTATAATTAAAACAAAAAACCAACCCGTATTCCAAAATGGCGGTGAAATATCAAATGGAAATACAAGAAGTTTGGATTCGATTCCTTCAGTATTTACAGCTTTCACTTCTAAATTATAATTACCCGGCGCCAGATTAGCAAATGCAAGTGAAAAAACCTGCGAGGGGTTTGCTTTAGTCCAGTTGGTGGAGTTTTGTTGAATGTGATAAAATAGATTAATGTTACCTGCTCCTGAAAATTCGGGAACTGAGAATTCGAAAAACAATTTATTTTGGTTATAGCTTAAATGTAAGGGCGCAGAGGATTGTGTGGATATACTGTCGTTAAAATTATCGATACGCAGCGATTTTAAAAATATATCGGGGGCATTTTTATTGATGATTTGCTTATCGGGATAAATACTTACCAGGCCTCCGATACCGCCGAATAACAATTCACCGTCATAAGCTTTATGAAATCCGGCAGAGTTAAACTCATTAATGCAAACACCATCGGAGGCACTGTAACTTTTAAATTCCTGTTTTTCGGGGTCGAAAACCGAAATACCGAAATTGGTGGTCATCCAGAATGAACCTTTGTTATCGCGTAATAATCCGTAAATAAAACTATTGGATAAACCCTTCACAAAATAATAATTTTTAAAAGTTCCTTTTCCGCTTTGATTTTTTAGTATACTCAATCCTTTAGTAGTAGCAACAATTATTTCACCGTTGTTTGTTTCGTTTACATCCATAACCCGGTTAAACACAAGGCTGGTGGTATCGTTTACATTGTTGGTGTAAAATTTGTTTTGAGAAGTTGTAATATTGATGCAAAATAAACCTTTAGAGGTACCGACCCACCAATTATTTTTTGTGTCGATATAAAAACAGCTAGGCGATTCAATTTTTAATTTCTCTCCGTTAATTCCGGCTTCGCTTATTGTTTTTGTTTTTCCGTTCGTTGTATTGTAAACCACAATCCCCTGCCACGTGCACAATATCATTTCATCTTTAGTGTATCTGACTATTCTTACCACATGATTTCTTTTGTTGGGTGATAAAGGATCGAGAACGGTAATCAGCGTATTCGATTTCTTATCCACTTTATACAAAGCATTTCCAAAGGCCGTCCAGATGTTGTTATCATCATCACAATATAAGGCTTCAACAAAACGATTTGTTTTTAAAAGCTGGGCATTTGTACCAATAAGGTTATAGGTTTTGTTTTTACGGTCGAGTTTGCACAAGCCGTAATTTAATCCCGCCCATAAAATACCTTCTTTATCTTTTACAGTGCCAAAAAAGTTAAGGTCAGTATTACTGATCATTGAAGAAGCCATTGAGAACGAGTTTTTCGAATAACTGTAGTTGAAGGCACCGGCATCGCGTGTTCCTATCCAAACAATATCATCTTTCGAATTAGGGTTTTGGTAAAGCGAAGTAATATCGTTGCTCTGTAAGCCAAAACGGTTATTCGGATTTTTATAAAAATTTTTGTCGATATACAGTGAATCGTTATCGGTTACAGAAACACGGAACAAGCCATTGTTGGTTCCGAGCCAGATTTTATTCTGTGTATCAATAATGGCATTGGTAATTATTGAGGTTTGGGATTTGGTAACGATAACTTTTTTGATATTTTTCGATTGGAGATTGTAGCTATAATAAGAATTGGCAATGGAAAAATAAATGATATTATTTTTAGCGAGCACGGTATTACATTCAACAGGATTTCCTGTTTCCGTTTTTGAGAGTCCGTAAAAATCAAGCAAAGACTTCATTTTATTGCTTAGTTTATCTAAAACAAAAACGCCTTTATTGGTAGCGGCGTACAAATTATTTGCATTATCGTTGCAAACCGAATAGGTTACGGTACGCAATTCATTTTTTTCTTTTTCTTCAAACTCCAATGGCTGTAACGAGAAATTATTTTTCGCATCTATATCAATTTTACTAAGGCCTTTTGCTGTATTTAAAAGAAGGCTATTGTTTACATACCAAATCTTATAAAGTGAAGTGTTTTTTTCGCCTTTTTTCAATTCTTCTTTAAAATGTGTAACAAGCGATGTGTTTAAATCCATTTTATCCAAACCGCCGGCGCTTAGCGTCCACAAATTTGTATTATCACTGCAAAATGAAAAAATATCGTCGCCGGAAATAGTTTTTGAATCGAATGGTTTATAATTGTAATGGTCGATGATACGCCCGTCGTAGCGGTTCAGTCCGTCCTGTGTACCCAACCAGATAAATCCTTTTTTATCCTGTAAAATGGAACTAATACTACTTTGTGACAAACCCTGCTCGAGCCAAACCTGGTTAAAAAAGCCATGGTCCTGCGAACGCAGTAACACCGGTAAAAATGTAATCAGAAATGCACTTGCTATTTTAAGCTGCCTTAACATAAATGCAAATTACGGAATTTTAGCTATAAACAACTCACCCTTTTTGGGGTAAAAGCGGGTGTGTAGCGGCGCCCGGATTTATTATTTTTTTTGAAGGGTAATGGAATAGGCGATACCTAAAATGTAAATAGTTTCGGGATCGGCAATATAGTATTCTGATTGAATAAGGTAATAGAGATTAAGGCTGTGATTTTTTTGGAGCTGATATTCGGCACCGGCAACATATCTTATACGGTGAAAGCCGTAATCAGAAAAAGGGCCTTTGCCTTTGGGGTCACGGATCTGATAGCGCACTTCGCAGGAAATATACGGACTGATTTTATTTAGCGAAGTCAGTTTTAAATCTGTCTTTAATCGCAAAAACTGTTCTACTAATTTTCCTTTTTCGCTCGACAGGTAATCTCCCACTTCTGCCTGGTAACGTACTCTTTCGCTAAGTGTGATTTTCTCAAATTTTTTCTTTAGTGTAACATCGAGCATTAGGCGGTGGCGGTAGCTATAGCTTCCATCCAAGCGGCATTTTTGGATTGAACGATAAGTAGGACTAATTTTTATATTGTTACTGTATTTATAATCGAAACCAAGGTTGGTATAAAATAAATTAATACGCTGGTAATTTTCTTTTAATCTTAATTCCTGATCAAGCACAGCAGTTATTCTTTTAGTAACCGGTTTTTGCAGCGTAAGAGTAAGCCATGTACCTGCGTCACTTGTTGGCTGAGCTTCTGAATAAAGTGAAGTCAGAACTAAAAAAAGTAAAAGTATTAAGCGTTTCATTATTTGATAATGACAAAATCAGGAAGTATAATTACTTCTTTCTTTTTATTGATGGTTACTTTAGCGAGTACTTCTTTTGGATTTCCTTTCGGGGAAGAAGTGGTGTCTTTCCCCATAACATATACCTGATAATTTCCCTTGCGGAGATAATTGAATTTGAAAGAGCCATCGTAACCAGTTTTAACTGATTCGCCGATTTCTTTTCCATCACCATAAATGATATAAACGGTTTCGCTTGGCAGGAAATATTCGGAAGTTATATAGGTAAAAAAAGCGTCATAGTTTTTCACATAAACTTTTCCCTGAATGGTTGCAAATCCGCCTTCACCGGGTTTCTTTTTGCAGGAAAATCCAAACACACAAATAATCAGTACTAATAATAGGGTTCTCATCTGAATTTTTTAAAACAAATATAATGTTTAAATAATAAAAGGGTTACCATTTTTGTAGCCGGAAGGAAGAGGGAAATGGTGGGAAACATCTATGAAACAAACCTCTAAACGCCTGCTCCTAAGGCTTAAAAACCCCCTTAAATATTTGCATAATTAAAATGTAGCCGTTACATTTGCAGCCCTAAATCGTTCTTTTAACGGGGGGTTAGCTCAGCTGGTTCAGAGCATCTGCCTTACAAGCAGAGGGTCACTGGTTCGAACCCAGTACTCCCCACCAAAGCCTTCCGACTAATTCGGAAGGCTTTTTAATTTAGCACCTCCGAATTGAGAATTTTAGGTGCACATCCTTTATAATGTCTTATCTCAATGGTTATTTCGTGACCTTCCCTAACACCACTGGCCTTTAGATCTATCTCGATATTTTCTGCTGCAATCTCATCGCTTGTACGGTTACCATTTATTAAAATTTCATTAACGCCATAACCTAAACCATCCGGTCCAACCGAATTTTTCACAAACAGATTGTTGCCATTGTAATGTCCTTTTAAAATAACGGATGTCCCTGTATTGATAGTAGTAGCTTTTTCGCCACAGGCAAAGAATAAAATCAAAACTGATAGAACCGCTAATTTTAGAACCGGGTTTTTCATTGGATAAAAACTTTGCAGAAATAAAAGTATTAAAAAATTCAATATTTCCAACCTATTTGGCTAATATTCTTATTTTTGTAAGGATAAAATCATATGAAGTATATCCTCCTCCTCCTCCATTTTTTACCTTTTTTATGTAATGGTCAGAAAGACAATGCAAAAACGGTATATAAAAACTTACCGGTAAAAAAATTCTATAGTGTAACTACCGAATCAGTGACCGAAAACGCCAAGGAAATTTATAAGGCTGATGGTAAGGTAATTGATAAAGCCGACTATGATAAATACGTAGAAGGGCGAAAAGCATTGGAAACCTGTAAGCCATGTATTCTGGAAACCTATAACGCAGAAGGAAAACTGTTAAATAAAGCTGTAAAATACCTCGATTGCCCTGTTGGCTACTGGTATAATTATTACCCCTCAGGAAAAATAAAAACCATCGGTCATTACCGCGAAAACGAATCCGACATTTGGGACCCCTTATGGAATGCGGGTTATTGCGTAAAACACGGAACCTGGACCGAATACAATGAAAAGGGAAAAGTAATTAGTTTCGAGATTTTCAACTTCGGTAATCTGAAAGAGAATAAGAAGTAAATCGCTTCAGAATAGCTCCAGAATTGAATTTTATATTTGTATTAAATGAAGATACTGGTTATTGAAGATGAGGCTGAGTTGCGCAAATCCATAAAGGAATATTTGCATAACGAGGGTTATGTAGTTGAATCGGCCAATGATTTCAGGAACGCCTCAGAAAAAACTTCGGTTTACGATTACGATTGTGTTTTGGTGGATATTACTTTGCCACACGGTAGCGGACTCGACATCGTTAAGCAATTGAAAAAAAATGGTTCGCAGGCTGGTGTTATTATTATCTCAGCAAGAAATTCGCTCGACGATAAAATTACGGGACTGGAGTATGGTGCTGATGATTATCTGACAAAACCATTTCATTTGCCCGAATTAAACGCGAGGTTAAAAGCCTTGCATCGCCGCAAAAAATTTGCCGGTAATACAAAACTTCAGATACAGGAAATAACAATTGAACCTGAGCTAAGGAAAGTTTGTGTTCACGGCAACGAACTTATTTTGACAGCAAAAGAATACGATTTGCTTATGTATTTTATCAGCAATAAAAACCGTGTGCTTTCAAAAAATGCAATTGCGGAACATTTGTGGGGCGATAATGCGGATCAGGTGGACGGACATGATTTTATTTACACGCACATAAAAAACCTGCGCAAAAAATTATTGGAGAAAGAATGCACCGATTATTTACAAACTATTTACGGTATTGGTTACAACTTTAAAGTAAATGAGACTAATCACTAAAACCATATTGTATTATTTACTGGTTTGTATTCCGTTAATGGCGGTGGTAGCAGTCATCACTTTATTTTCGATTAAGAGAGCCGTGAATGAAAATTTGAACGAAACGATGTGGGCAGATGCCCAACGCGCCAAATTGCTCATTAATTCGTTTAAAGAGCCACAAAATGTTGTTATTAGTCTGGATAGTTTGTCGAGCATTAAAATTGACACGACAGGCGGGAAAGGCAATGGGTATTTAAATATTTTTAAAATTGACGCCGAGGATGGGGAGCAGATTGAGTACAGGGCATTCAGGTATTTTTACCCCTCAAAAGGAACCAATTACCTGATCACGATTGTAAAGCCAAAACTGGAAGAAGATGATTTAATTGAAAATTTGTTGGACACCTTATTTATTACTATCGGGTTTTTAATAATCGCCTTTTTTGTACTGAATTGGATTTTATCGAGAACTCTGTGGAAACCTTTTAATAAAACCATAAAAGAACTTGAGCACTTTGAGTTAAAAAAAGGGACTTCCTTTCATTTTCAAAGCACATCCACTTCTGAATTCAAGAAACTAAATTCCTCCCTTGAAAAAATGTTGGAAAAGATAAAACGCGATTTTATTGTACAGAAAGAATTTACCGAGAATGCTTCACATGAAATACAAACGCCTTTAGCAGTCATAAAAGCGCGCATCGATTTATTATTACAATCGCCAAACCTTAAGGAAAACGAAATGAATCAAATGCAGGCAATTGAAAATGCGGTAAACAAACTCAGTTCGCTTAACAGGGCTTTGCTCTTGCTTACAAAAATTGATAATAATCAGTTTAAGGAGACAGAACCTGTTGACATGAAAGAAGTGATGGAGAAGACGCTGTTAATTTATAGCGATTCATTTGAGACCAAAAAAATTGCATTAACCAAAACGTATGGTTCAGGTTTGAAAATAAACATGAATCCTGTTTTAGCTGATATTTTAGTCGGCAATCTGATTCAAAACGCAATACGGCATAATTTTGAAGGTGGTAAAATAGAAATCGACGTTAATGCAAATGGATTTTCTATTTTAAATACAGGCAAGCCTCTTAATATAGGTGCCTCAGAAATATTTGAACGATTTAAAAAGAACGATGCTTCAAAAGAATCTTTAGGGCTTGGTTTATCCATCGTTAAGAGTATAGCCGAAGTAAGCGGCCTTAAAATTAAATATGAATTTCGGGCGGATAATCATATATTTACTCTAAGTACAGAATTGCTTTAGAATCACGTGTTACATTTGAGATATAAATTTAAAACCAAAATAAAAATGAAAAAAATAACCCTATTGTTGGCGCTGTGTTTAGGATTAGGTACAGGCTACGCACAAAAAGTAAAAGAAGCGGAAGTTCCGGCGGCTGTAAAAGACGCTTTTGCAAAAAAGTATCCCGGTTTAAAAGGTGAATGGGAAAAAGAAGACGGAAATTATGAGGCTGAATTCGACGGCAAAGTTGATAAAAAGGAAGTGGAAGGTTCTGTATTAATTAGTGCTGATGGTTCTATTCTTGAAACAGAGGAAGAAATTTCAACCGGTACTTTACCAAAAGGAGTAAGTGAATATGTTACCAAAAACCTGGGTGGTAAAAAAATTGGTGAAGCTTTTAAAATCACCAACGCTAAAGGCGAGATTAGTTACGAAATAGAAATCGGAAAGGATGAATATTTATTTGATAATAATGGCGGTTTCATAAAGAAGATTGATAAGAAAGAAGAAAAGGAAGACGACGACGACAAAAAGAAAAAGGCTAAATAAGAGTTTAGATTTTTAAAACCCCTGATTATTATCAGGGGTTTTTTATTTGAAGCCAATTAATATGTGCTTCATGTTTAGTTTTTGACCGAAACTGTTTGTAGCATCAATTTCTTCGATAATGAATGTAACACCCGGCTTGGCATATTTAATAATGTCTGCAGGCTTCCAATGATTGGTATTACACCTTAGTTCCATATAAAGAGGAGGATTTACCGGATATGAAATAATGAAACTGTTTATTTTAGGCACTCCGGGTGGGCAGATTTTGCATAGCTTTTTGAAATCAGACAAAGCAATGATACCCCCTGTCATAATACATGAATCTTTCAGATTAATTTTCGCCATGTTCTGACTAAAAGTAATTTTAAAGAACAATAATAAACTTAGTGTTGTGAATCTTTTCATAAAAAGAGAATTTTATTGGGGTAAACGGAAACTAACCGGAATATTGTAGAGCAAGGGAACCGTTTTTCCGGCGAGTTTACCGGGCTTCCATTTAGGCATGGATTTTATAACACGAACAGCTTCTTCATCGCATTCCGGACAACCATTTATGTTTTTAATAACTTCAATCTCACTTAAAGAACCATCTTCCATAACCATTATTTTTATCATACCCTTACCACTTTTTTTTCCATCAATGGCGGTTTTAGGATATTTAATATTGGCGTGCATGAATTTCATCATCTCTCCAAAACCACCTGGGTATTCAGGCAAAGCATCGGCCGGCGACATTGTCTCATCGGTTTGTACAGTAGAAGTTGCCTGGGCATTCACAAAGAATGAACCCAAACACAAAGCGGTAATAAGAACGGTGATTTTCATAACATAAATATAGCAAAATAAATTTTTAAAGCAAAGTGGTTTAGCCCATTATTTGAGATTATTGCTTTACTCTTCGGTCAGCGGTTCTGATAAAGCATCCCATAATTGTTTTTTACGGGTATCATCTTCTTCAGTTTTCAAATTAATTTCCTGTGATGCAACTATTTTATTTTTAGTTCTAAAGAAGAAAAAAGAAATGCCTGCCAAAATAAAAACAAAAATATAAATAATAGATTTACTTTCCGTGGTCGTAGTAAGACAAGCTGATTTAGTTTGTGGCGATGATAATTGTATTTCTGTTGGAGCGTATCTGTAAATGGTATAAGGATATTCTATTATCTGGTAACCTGAAGTAATACTATTGGGCGGCTCAGCACGGAAATCTGACAATTCACAACCTGCAGTTAAGGCCGTTTTATCCGGATTCTGTGCATTGCCCGTAAAGCAAATCAGGAGTAGATATAAAGCAATCAATTGTTTCATAAAATAAATATAGTGAAATAAATTCTTAACAATAGTATTTCCTCTATCCCAATGATTATCAGATAGAATTATGAAATTTTGTATCCATTTTAAGGACTCAATGAAAAATCCTGACCTTAAGCTTCAATATTGTTTACTCATGCAAACAATGGCTTCAATAAATTAATAAGAATCTAATTGATTTTAAACCCAGGCTGGGTTATATTTATCCTAATCCATCCCGCAGTATAAATCCGTCCGCCTTAGGTGGGCAAAAAACAAAAACCAAATGAAAAAACTTTTACTTTTTGCTTTAGTTATTTGTATGAAACAAATAAACGGACAGGCTTGTTTTAGTCCTGCCACAAATTTTGCTGCCGGAACAGGTCCTTATGCAATCGCTAAAGGAGATTTTAACGGCGATGCAAAATTAGATCTTGCTGTAGCAGACAATGGTTCAGGAAGTGTTTCTTTGTTAATTGGCAATGGTCTTGGAAGTTTTGGTGCGCCAACCGCATTTACCGTAGGTTCAACACCGCGTGAAGTGATAGCTGCCGATTTTAATAAAGATGGCAAATTAGATATTTCTGTAAGTAATTACGGTTCCGCCAATATTTCAGTTTTATTAGGTAATGGTGCCGGAAGTTTTACTTCAACTATTACTTATTCTGCAGGCGTGAATCCAAGCGGTGCAGTTAGTGGTGATTTTAACGGCGATACAAACTTGGATATTGCGGTAACCAATTATGTTCCGAATACGGTTTCCATTTTATTTGGTAACGGAGCAGGTGCCTTTTTAGCGCCTGTCGCTTATACGGTGAGCATGTGGCCATCTTCAGTTGTAGCAAAAGATTTAAATGCAGATGGAAAACCGGATTTAGCTGTGTCGTGCAGAAATGGAAATAATGTCGCCATTCTTTTAGGAAGTAGCACCGGTACTTTTTCAGCACCAACCAATTTTGCTGTGGGAACAAATCCATGGAGTGTTACCAGTAACGATTTTAACGGCGACGGTAAAGTAGACCTTGCGGTAGCCAACGCAAACACAAATGATTTTTCGGTTTTGCTTGGAACAGGAACCGGAAGTTTTAGTCCGGCAGTAAATTTTACGGTTGGCACCTGGCCTAGTGATATTACCAGTGCAGATTTTAATGGTGACGGAAGAGCGGATATTGCAACCAGCAACCGTAACTCGAATAACGTTTCTGTTATGTTAGGTAATGGCGCGGGCGGGTTTGTTTCGCTTGCGAATTTTAATGTGGGTGGGCAGCCTTATGGTGTACTTGAAGGCGATTATAACGGAGACATGAAAATGGATTTGGCTGTTGCTAATAATACAACAACTAACGTAAGTATTTTATTGAACAGTGCGCCAAGTGTTATGGCTACTACAAGTTCAACAATGATTTGTGTTGGGCAATCAGCTACCTTAACCGCATCGGGCGCCTTAACATATGCTTGGAGTAGCGGACCAGCCGCACCGGTTATAGTGGTTTCTCCTACAGTCACCACCACTTACACAGTTGTAGGAATGAATGCCGCAGGTTGTTCATATGCCGCTGCGATTACACAATCGGTTTCGGCTTGTTTAGGAGTTAATCAATTAGGTAATTCAGAACATTCTGTCATTGCTTATCCGAATCCTTTTAATAATAAAATTACAGTGGTAACAAACGGCTTTAAACAGACACTTAATGTGTACAATGTATTAGGAGCCTTAGTAAACACAACAATTATTGAAAGTGAAAAAACAGAAATAGATTTAAGCAATCAGCCGGCAGGAATTTATTTTATTAAAACCGATTCGGGAACTATTAAAATAATTAAGGAGTAATAAATAGAACTTACAAAGGATAGCGGGTAAAGAGCCCGCTATTTTTATGGCTTTAATTTTTCAAGACTCTTATAAATATATTTTTCAGTTGGTAAATGCGCCAGTTGAATCCGCCGGGCGTAATTAATAGAGTCGAGTATCTCTTTTTGTTTTTCCTCAATCAAGCGATTTTATATTTTTACTTCTTTTTCTGTTTGGTAATTTCGGCCAGAATATAAATTAAAGTTGTATTTTCGTTAATAAATTCAGAATGAAAAAAAATGCGAACATACTTATAGCCGGTGCAGGGCCTTCAGGGCTTTCTGCTGCCATTTTTCTTTCTGAAGCGGGCTTTCACCCAAGAATAATTGATAAGAAGAAGGAAATCAGTCCTTATTCAAAAGCTTTAGCTTTGAATCCAAACACGATGGGTATTTTACAGCAATACGGACTCGCTGAAATGTTTTTGAACAAGGGGTATAAAATGGGGGCTGTAAGTTTCAGGAAAGGAAAAAAATTACTTTTTAGGAATGAGTTTAGTAAAGTAGCGCATAAATTCCCTTTTTTAGCCATACTTCCTCAAAAGGAATCTGAGGAATTGTTATT
>JAHEYE010000258.1 GCA_023251695.1 Sphingobacteriaceae bacterium
ATCCATAATGTTCTCCACATTTTCAGTAGCAGAACAACCGCTACCAACTGAAGAGCTTGGGCAAGTTGAGTAAAAACCTTTTGTAATAGGTGTATCACTAATACCATCATCTCCACATGCTACACCGGCATTATTAGTGTTACCCCAAGTGTGACTTAAATTTAACCAATGTCCAATTTCATGACTCAAAGAACGGGTATTGGTAATATTATTATTAACCCACGCTGAACGGATTACAAATACATCGGCCGGACTACCTGAAGCCCATGTACCCGGCTTATAAGTATAACCTACAACACAACCGCTAGCACAAGAAGCACAAGTGTTCGAACTTGCACAAACCTGATTAACAACATAAACATTCAAATATTTTGTAGGGTTCCACATACCTGCTGCAGTTCCTGAATAAGCGTAATTAGGAGCTGATTGGTTCCAATTAGTATTGGTATTATAATGGTGAACGATACCATTTGTACAGTTTCCTAAAGGATCGCGGTGAGCCAACATGAATTTAATATCGCTATTGATATAAAGAGAAGCAAAAAGCGGACTGATTGTTCCTACATCCGAGCTTGAAGCAGCATAATCATTATTAATATTTGCTAATGCCGAAATACAATTCGCATCAGGAATATTTTCAGGACCATACATGTGTAAAATATGAAATACTACCGGAATAGTGTACTGAAATGCGGCACCAACTTTATGATTTTTTAAACTCTCTTCGTAAGCTAAAGTAGCAAGGCGTAATTTTTCCTGCTCTTCGTTATATCTAACTTTTGCAGCCGGATCAGCCTTAAAAACAGCGTCCATCGCATTGTAAGTTTGGCAAGGCGCAACTTGTTCGTCCTGCGCATTAAGTAAAGCGCATCCAAAAACTGAAAGCACTAAAGTGAGTATACTTTTTTTCATGTGTTTGTGGTGTTTTAATTTTATACAAGATAAGAAAACTAATCCCCAAAACCAAATTTTAAGGATTGGTTTTAATCTAAAAGTTTTAGGGGTTAGTCTATTTTTTAGCCTGTAGATTCAATTGATTCAAAGCCATCATTTCCTTAATAGTTTTCTGCATCCCGTCATTACTGCCGTCGAGGAAGATAACATTACCCTTACCATGCTCCGCAAAGTTTTTAATGGCTTCTGTCCACATACTGAACAAAATAAGGTTAGCATCCAGATTTGAATCCTGCATTTGTTTCGCTGCTATGGCCATACCTTTAGCCACCTCTTCGCGGAATAAGGCAACGCCCTGACCCCTCAATTGGGCGGCCTCTTTCTCTGCCTGTGCCGAAATTTTAATGGCATTACCTTCAGCCTCAGCCGATTTTGTTTTAGTAATTAACAGCGCCTGGCCTTCGTTTTCGGCTGCTGCTTTTAAGTTGTTACTTGCCACGACCTTAGCCATTGAACGCATGACTTCCTCATCGAAAGTGATATCGTTTAGCTGAAGATCAATTAGGTGATAACCCCATTCTTCAAGGGTTTTATCTAAATGGTCCTTTACTGCATCCACAATATCCCGACGTAAAATCAATACTTCTGATTGTTTTTTGGTGGCCACAAAAGCCCGTACCGAACCTTCTACAGAACGAACGAGCGCCTGCATAAAATTGCGCTCGTCGACAAATTTGAAAGCCACACTTTTAATGGTTTCTTCTTCGCCGCCCAAAACCGAGTACAACAACATGGCCGTAAAATTTACATTGGCCTGGTCGATGGTTACTGCCTGAAAACCCATTTCCGCACTACGGTTTTGAATGGAAATTTTTTTGGCGACTTTTTCAATAAAAGGAATTTTAAAATTTAAACCCGGTCGTAATACACGGCGGTATTTACCAAAAACAGTGATAACAGCAACAGTTCCCTGCTGAACAGTCCTGAAAGAAAGCAGTAAAACTAAAAATAGGAATACTACTAAAACAATTGAAAGAATTGACATGATAATTTAATTTTTTTTAAAGGTATTAAAATTCGTGAGTATTCTTTTTATTTTTACTTTTAAGGTTGTGATTTGGGATAAACGGTTTTTAACAATGCTATTTCTGGTAATTTCAATGACAGGATTTTGTCAGGAAGTTGAAGATACTACCAAAGTCGCCCCGGAAGTTGAATTATTCAATCAGGCTGTAAAGCTTATCGACTCCTCACGGTATAAGGAAGCCATAGTGAACCTCAAAAAAGCCGTAAAAATAAAACCCGATTATCCTACAGCTTATACCAAAATGGCAATCGCCAAAATCGCTACCAAGGATATAAAAGGTGCCGAAAAGGATTTGAAAATATCACTTACAAGTAACCCCAATGATTTTGAAACTTTAAAGACAATGGGGTTTATGTATTTTAATACCGAAAATTACAAGGATTGTAAAGTGTATTTCGATAGTGCCGCCAATATTGCCGCGGCCGATAAAATTGATGATGCCGAGTTTCTGTTTTACCGTGCCCGGCTCATGTTTTTAGGAAAAGCTTATAAAGATGCTCTTACAGTTCTTGCTAACGCTACCGAAATAAAACCGAAATACATTGAGGCGATTGTGCTAAAAGGCGAGGTGCGTTTTGCGCAAAAGGATTATAATTATGCCATTAAAGAGTTAACTGAAGCTATAGGTTTAATGAAATCCGACGCACTCGATTATAACGCCTATAAAACCAGGGCTAAATCTAAATTTGAGGTACAGGATTACAAAGGTGCAGTAAGCGATTGGAGTGTATATTTGGATGGTGTTCCGGGTGAAGAGGAAGCTCTTATTGCACGCGCTGCGGCACGGATAAATATGAATGATAATACAAACGCTATTGTTGATTTGGATGAAGCCATTAAAAAAAATCCGAAAAACCCCGTCCCATATAATTACCGCGGCGTGGCGAAAGCCGGTAATAAACAATTGGTGGAAGGCTTAAAGGATATCGATTACTCCATTAAACTAAAATTCGACTATGCAGCGGCTTATGTTAACCGCGCAGCCATTAAATTTGCGAGTAAAGATAAACGCGGGGCCTGCGAAGATTTAAATAAAGCGGATACCTTAGGCGATAAAATGGCTTATAAATTAATTGATCAGTATTGTAAAGGGATGAATGATAATCGGAAATAAATTAAGAATGTAGAATTAAGAATGCAGAATTTAGGGGTAACCTGAAACTAAGAAACAAGAAACTATGAATACATCAGTAATACGAAAAGTAACATTCAACTCGGCGCATCGGCTGAATAATCCTAAATGGGATGATAAAAAAAATAAAGAAGTCTTTGGCGTATGTAACAACCCGAATTATCACGGACATAATTATGAATTGCACTTGAAAGTTGCGGGTCCTGTTGATGAAGAAACAGGTTTTGTAATGGATTTAAAAAAATTAAGTGATTTGTTACAGGAAGAAATAGTTGAACGTTTCGATCACCGCAATTTAAACCTCGATTGTCCGGAGTTCAAAAATTTAAATCCAACAGCAGAGAATATCGCTAAAGTGATTTATAATATTCTTGCAGGAAAAATAAATGAAGGACTAAAATTACAGGTCACCCTTTACGAGACACCAAGAAATTATGTGATTTATCCTGATTGAAGCCACAGTCCCGATAGCTATCGGGATCGCGGATTTGCGCAGATTAATTTTATTAATGATCTGTGAAAATCAATGTAATCCGCGGCTTTAATTAAGCTTAGCCGGTACTATTAAATTGAATTGAGGAATTTCAACATTCACCTCTTCGCCGGTATTTATTTTTTTCATTGTGTAATAACCTTTCATAAAACCAACTTCCGATACTAAATTACAACCGCTGTTGTATTCAAATTTTTCGCCCGGTTCAAGTACAGGGGTTTCGCCCACCACTCCTATTCCATCCACCATCCGTTTTTCGTTCACGCTGTCGAATATGTCCCAATGCCTTTTTATTAATTGCATAGGCTCCACACTTTTATTTTCGATGGTGATATAATAAATAAAAAAGTAAAGATTATCCTTCGGACTCGACTGTTCGGGCCAGTATTTGCACTCTACCGAAATCTCTATGCCGTGGGTTAAGGTTTTGGTCATTTTATTTATAATAAAAGGTTACTAAACAACCTGAACCTGAACCTAAGATGGTTGAATAAGAAGCCGGATAATTATTGGGGTTATAAGTGTACTTGTAATTAAAATTGCCAAATGAAGTCTTTACTTTCCGGATATTATAATCGCATCTGTACGGATTTATATCATAGGGATTTAAAGCGAAATCATGCGTTCTGAAAATGTTTATTTTATCGTCCATAATGTATCTGTAGGTCGATCCTCCTGCACCAAAATAGGTCGAATCCAAATTTTGAGTCACACTATTAAGATAAAAGGTATCAACAACATTAATTCCATATTTCGAAACTATTTTATTAGTCAAATAAGAATAAACTGTCGAATCAGTAAAAACGCTGCCCGAATATATTTCCTTCTTTTTCATTCTGTTAAAAACATCGTAGAAATATTTAGTGGTTATATTGGAAATTACGGGCGAATAAGAAGTAACGCTTTCAATTGTTACCTTACCTTTTGCGTCATAGGCGTACTGAATCTTTCTGTAATTGATCTTTACCACCACTAATGAAGCATTTAAAGTTGTATCGTACTCTTTTATCAGATTCACCCGGTTATTACTGTCGTAAAAATAACAAAAAGTAGCATTATCATGGGCTCCTGATCCTGACACATCCGCGTCATAGATTTTATCGATTTGTGTACCTCCGATATATTTTGATGTTACCCCCGTTTCCTTTTTACAGGAAACAAATAATAGTACAATGCTCGCTATGAGAATACACTCAAACTTCATGCTAATTTTTTATCTAAATTATTCATTTTTTATTAAAAGCTATAATAATCGTAAACTTCTCATTAACAATCATTTAAATTTATAAGAAAAGACTTTTTTATGCCGTTAAAGCTAAAAAAACGATTATATTTGTAGCCCGATTTTTTCATGGAGAAACGGGAATAAAATTATAAAC
>JAHEYE010000259.1 GCA_023251695.1 Sphingobacteriaceae bacterium
GTGGGATTGGGATAAACTGAAACATGATAACCATTGCCTAATATTTCGGAAATTCCTTGCGGTATGCATGTAGGGACAAAATAAGGTACAACATGAAATGGTGTTTTAAACAATAGTTTTTCTGCAATGGTAAAACTATCGGTAACATTTCTAAAAGTATTGTACATGGCAGGTTGGTTATGTCCCACACCAGCTACACTATCATAAGGCCATTTAAGTGTAGTTCCTCTTGTAACAGCATTAGTTGTTGAGAAAGCATAAAACTTTTTTGTTCTGTCAAAACGGTCTGTACCTTGAGCACCAGGGCAAAATCCTGTAAAGACCTGGGTATCGGCGGTTCCAATAAGCAAACCATAATTTTCATTGTAATATTGTTTAATATGCTCATTACAAATAAAGTTTTTTACAGGGATATTCAAGGTTTGAGCACAACCCCAAACGAACCCACCACTGCCTGCTAAACCACATCTATAGGATTCCCATGTCATTTGTACGTTATTAAATGTATCAGTCATCAAGGTATAATTGGCTGGGTTGACAGACATAGCCATTTTAATAGGAATAGAATCTGGGGAGAATTGTCTGATTAACATATAACGGGTTACAAATTGTCCTCCTGCGGAAAAACCAGTTAAATAGGTATTAATAGACGTTCTTGCTTCCCGAATCAAAACGTGCCTATATATTTGTTTAATTACCTGAGTATACCAGTATATTTGATAACAACTTGTAATATTGTTGTAAATCGCTTCAGTAGCATATGCCCAACCTAAAGGTCCATTCTGCATTGTTGGTGCGACAATCAAGGCTTTCTGCCTGTCAGCAATTGATTGTAAATCTGCACTGGAAGAACCATCACCACCAAGACCATGAATGAAAAATAATATTGGACTTGTTGCAGGATTATAACTAGTTGGTTTGTAATAATGAATACCAAAGTTTCCATCATAAAATGAAGTATTCGCTGGAGTAGTTATAGCAAGAGAATCTACCGAAGTGCCAAAAGGAATTGATTGTGCTTTAATTCCGTTAACATTACTAAAACAAAATAGCAACGCTAAACTGTATTTAATAATTATTTTTTTCATTCCAAAAGGATTAAATCAAAAATACAAAAATTAAAACGAGAAAAGAAATAAAGACACTAATTCATCTTCGCAGGAACAATCATATTAAAACGCGGAATCTCTGCTTCCATTTCACTTTGGTCTGCCATGTTTTTTATTGTGTAATAACCTTTCATGTAACCAATTTCGCTTACCAAATTACAACCGCTGTTGTACTCGTATTTTTCGCCGGGTTCTAAAATGGGCGTTTCTCCCACTACACCTATTCCATCCACCATTCGCTTTTCGGTATTACTGTCAAAAATATCCCAATGCCGTTTAATTAATTGTACCGCCTGTTTACTATTATTTTGAATGGTAATGTAGTAAATAAAAAAATATAAATTGTCTTTCGGACTCGACTGGTCGGGCCAGTAATTACATTTTACCGAAATCTCTATGCCGTGGGTTATGGTTTTTGTCATAGGAGGTGGTTTTAAATAAGTTTAAAATAATTTAAGAAATCATTCTTTTAATTTGCTTGGTTGTATCGTTATCGGTTATCGGTTAACAGTTATCGGTTATAAGTATTTGGTCAACTTTATAACCCTATAACCTAATAACTTTATAACGGATAAGAGATAACGGTTAACATTCTTCCCCACCAAAAGTAATGCCAAAAACTATCCTTTCACCCTTCTCCGCTAAATAATTCATTAACAATCGGCTGTTTTTATCAAAATTGACCGCTTTTTGTCCTTACAACGGTAAAAAACTGCTATATTTGTACCCCGTTTTTTAAGGGAAGAACGGCCTAAAAAATTAATTATAAACCTCTCAAATAAGCCCCTAATTATTTGATACAAGTAAAATAAAATGACAGAACAAACCCTCGTTGGAACTCCTGATTTTGATTGGACTTCCATTGGTAAAAAACAAGACAATTACTCAATTGATGAGCGTATTAAATTAGATGATTTATACGGTAAGTCGCTGAGTACAGTAACCGACCTTCAGATTATTGAAGGCACAGTAGTTTCAAAAAATAATCGCGAAGTTGTTGTAAACATTGGTTATAAATCAGACGGCGTTGTTGCGCTATCTGAATTCCGCTATAATCCGGATTTAAAAATTGGCGATAAAGTTGAAGTTTTCATTGAGAATACCGAAGACATGGCCGGACAGTTAGTGCTTTCGCACAAACGTGCACGCGCTAACAAAAGCTGGGATAGAGTTAACGAAGCCCTTAATACTAATGAAGTTATTAAAGGTTATGTTAAGTGTCGCACTAAAGGCGGATTGATTGTTGACGTATTTGGAATCGAAGCGTTTTTACCCGGTTCACAAATTGATGTTAAGCCTATTCGCGACTACGATATTTACGTTGGTAAAACAATGGAATTTAAAGTGGTTAAAATTAATAACGAATTTAAAAACGTTGTTGTTTCTCACAAAGCACTTATTGAAGCAGAAATTGAAAATCAAAAACGCGAAATCATTTCTAAATTAGAAAAAGGACAAGTGTTAGAAGGAACCGTTAAAAACATTACTTCTTATGGTGTGTTTATTGATTTAGGCGGTGTGGATGGTTTAATTCACATTACAGATTTATCGTGGGGTCGTATTAATCACCCTGAAGAGATTGTGAAATTAGACGAGAAAATTCAGGTAGTAATTTTAGATTTTGATGATGATAAAAAACGTATTGCTTTAGGATTAAAACAACTTTCTGCTCATCCTTGGGATTCATTATCAACTGAATTAAAGATTGGAGATAAAGTAAAAGGTAAAGTTGTAGTTATTGCTGATTACGGTGCATTTATTGAAGTTGCTCAAGGTGTTGAAGGTTTAATTCACGTAAGTGAAATGAGCTGGAGTCAACATTTACGCAGCGCACAGGATTTTGTGAAAGTGGGTGATGAAGTGGAAGCTGTTGTTTTAACATTAGACCGCGACGAGCGTAAAATGAGTTTAGGAATGAAACAATTAACTCCTGATCCTTGGAATATGATTATGGAGAAATATGCTAAAGGAACACGCCATGCCGGAACCGTTCGCAACTTCACTAATTTTGGAGTGTTTGTTGAGTTAGAAGAAGGTGTTGATGGTTTAGTACATATTTCAGACTTATCGTGGAGCAAAAAAATTAAGCACCCAAGCGAGTTTTGTAAATTAAATGAGAAAATGGATGTTGTGGTTTTAGAAATTGATGGTGAAAATCGCCGTTTAAGTTTAGGCCACAAACAATTAGAAGATAATCCTTGGGATGTTTTTGAAACTGTATTTACCATTGACTCAGTGCATAAAGGAACAGTACTTAATGTGAATGAGAAAGGTGCAATTATCGGATTAACTTATGGGGTTGAAGGATTTTGTCCGGCCCGCCATTTAGCAAAATCAGAAGGCGGTTCAGCAAAAGCAGAGGAGGTTCTGGATTTTAAAGTAATTGAATTCAGCAAAGAAGCTAAGCGTATTGTTGTATCTCATGCCCGTTTACACGAAGATGTAAAAGATGAAGCCCGTAAGGTTGAAAGAACAGCTAAAAAGGCCGAAGGTGAAGAAGCTAAAAAAGCAGTTAAAAAGGTAAAGGATAGTCAGGAAAAAACCACTTTAGGTGATATTTCGGCCCTTTCTGACCTTAAAGATAAATTAGACGGTAAGAAATAACATTCCAGCCTCACCCCGGCCCTCTCCAAAGGAGAGGGAGCACTTTGCAGTGTTTGAGGGGATTAAGATAATCTTTTGGCACGCGTTGCTGAAAGAGGTTAACTAAAAACACGCCATGGTTTTTAGTTTTTGATAGATCCCGACCACGTTGTTAATAACTGGTCGGGATTTTTTTTAGGGCCAGTACAATAATAATTGAACTAATGCGTTATTTTTATAATAACTAAACTAAACAATTATTAATGCTAACCCCCAAACCCATAGCCGATGATCAAAATTTCTACTCTTACTTCTTCTTTACCATTAACAACAGCTACTCCCACCAAAGAGGAAAACAAGCTTCCTGAGTTCGCAGAACCAACTGAAGCAACCGTTAACAACATATTAAATTTTTCGAAATCGCTTAAGATTTTTAAAAGCGAATTTGTAAAACACATTGAAGTAGTTAATACCTAGCCACAGATTTTCGCAGATTAACGCGGATTAAAAGACTAAACTAAAAAAGCCGATTCATTTATTTGAAACGGCTTTTTTATTTCTAATAATTGGAGTTACAACTGCGCAGTCAATTTAGCTGCCAGATTGGCTTTTGGTACGGCGCCAACTTGTTTATCTACCACAACGCCATTCTTAAAAAATAATATTGTAGGAATGTTTCTGATTCCGAAATCCATACTGATTTTTGGATTATGGTCGACATTTACTTTGCCTACTACCGCTTTGCCTTCAAAATCTTTTGCAATTTCTTCAACAATGGGTCCAACCATACGGCAGGGGCCACACCACTCTGCCCAAAAATCGATTAATACGGGTTGTGTACTTTTCATTACTAATTCTTCGAAGTTTGCGTCGGTTATTTCTACTGCCATGGGTTTAGGTATTAATTGGTGAGTTGTGATTTAGTGAGTTAGGTTAAGTTTAAATTGTGATTTGGTGAATTAGTGAGTTAGGTTAAGTTTTAAATTGCGATTTAGTGAATTAGTGAGTTAGGTTAAGTTTTAAATTGTGATTTGGTGAATTAGTGAGTTATATAAAGTTTTAATTTGTTATTTATGAATTGCAATTTATGTGCCATTTAAAATTTAATGTCCTTTTGACAGTATTATTGAATCTTAACCGATAACCTAATAACTGTTAACCGATAACCTTTTTTCTACTATCCAAATATAAACATAAAGCAACCGATGCCAAAACTAAAACCGAGCCTGCCATTGAAATAGTATTACCTGTTTTATAAACAGCGGGTTCAAATTTAAATTCTATTTTGTG
>JAHEYE010000260.1 GCA_023251695.1 Sphingobacteriaceae bacterium
GGTTCGTTTGATAATTTTAAAACACAATTTTCACAAGCAGGTGCAACACGTTTCGGTTCGGGCTGGGCTTGGCTATGTAAGAAAGACGGAAAATTAGCGGTATGTTCTACTCCTAATCAGGATAATCCTTTAATGGACCTTCCTGACACCTGTAAAGGCACTCCGGTTTTAGGCATGGATGTTTGGGAACACGCTTATTATTTAAACTACCAAAACCGCCGTCCGGATTACATGACCGCATTTTTTAATGTTATTAACTGGAATAAAGTAAACGAACTTTATTTAGCTGCAAAGTAGTAGCCTTCGACTCACACGAGCTCTCGCGCTACCTGCTCAGTGGCCGAAACACAGGAGCTCAGGCTACATGTGAACTGAATAACATTTTATTGTTCAATTATAATGAAAAGGGATTGTCTGGAACGATAATCCCTTTTTTAATTTTGTAATGGTGACTTCGAGAACCTCAGTCACCATTGCACCGCGAATTAAATTTGGAACAAGGCGGTGCCTGAGGTTCCCGAAGGCAAGCTTAAACAAATGAAAAAACTCCTCTCCATACTCCTCTTTCTTTTTTCCCTGAATTCTTTCAGCGAAAAAAAAGAAGTGTGGTTGATTGATAGTACAGGAACTGTATTGGAAAAACAAATTATTGAAGCTGATGTTTTACAAAGTATTGATGATGCCCCTAACCCACTCTTTAAACTCTTCCGCAAAAAACAAAAAGATAACAGAAGATTAACCGCAGCACTTTTAGCCTTTCCATTTCCTTTCGGCATAGTTGGTTTGCACCGGATTTTTTTAGGCACCAAGCCTTATGTACCCGTTGCTTACATCGCGAGCCTCGGTGGCATTTTTGGTCTGTTACCCTTAATAGATTTCTTCGTAATCTGCTTCGATAAAAATTTTGAGCAGTACTTAAATAATCCGAAGGTATTGATGTGGGTGCGATAGTTGGGAGTTGAGAGTTGAGAGTTCGGAGTTGAAAGATTGAAGACTAACGATTGATAACAAGTTTTTGGGTCTGTTGTCCTTTACTGGTTTTAACTTGAATGAAATAAAGACCACTTGAAAGAATGTCGATGTTAATTTCTTTTTCCGAAACGCGCCAATCTTTTCTTCGAAGTACTAATTCTCCAAGTTGATTGAAGATTGAAATGTCAGCGGTGTTGTAATGGAAATTTACGGTTTCAATATTTATTTCCGAAGAAGAAGGATTTGGATAAACTAAAAAAATAGCTTCTTGATTACCATGGTCATTGATTCCGGTTGCACAATTAATTGCTGGAAATGTAATTGAAGTGCATGCCACTGAACCAATTTGAACCGCAGCAGGATTGTTTATTGTTGCTAAAGGCTCATAATAAACCTTTAGCGAGGTAGGAGGACAGTTAGCTAATATGTTTAATGTAGAATTATTTTTGAGCCAAACAGTGTTCACGTTTAGTTGAGGGCAACCTCTATTATAATACAAGGTGCTCCCTGTATTTACATAGACAAACAAACATCCAATAGAAATAGTGTCATAAACTAAGGTATTGGGACCACACAAATACTGATAACCATTGGATGCAAAAGTAGGTGTAGATACTGTATTTGGGTAAAAAATATCGCCCACAGTATATGTTGAAGTACAAGATAGTTGTCCTTTTACTAAGGAAGTTGCTACGAGAAGAATAATAAATAAAAATCTCTTCATAATTAAAGGTAATGAATTCTGTTCACTAAACAAAATTCTCGCCCTTCTGAACTTTCACATCGTTCACAAAGTTGCGGATTTGTTGTTCGTCTTGCTTTTTGCAAACCATTAAAACACCATCAGATTCTACAACGATATAATCTTCCAAACCTTGCAAAACAACTAATTTATTTTTCGGAACCTGAACAATGCAGTTGTTGCAATTATATTGCATTACGTTTTTACCAACAATGGCGTTTTTATGCGCATCATGTTTTAAATGCGTATAAAGAGAACCCCAGGTTCCAAGATCACTCCAGCCAATAATAGATGAACGCACATAAACATTCTTCGCTTTTTCCATCACCGAATAATCGATGGAAATATTTTTACAGGTCTTATAAGCGTTATTGATGAATTTTTGTTCTGATTTTGTATTGTAATCGTCCCAGCCCTCTTTAAACACATTTGCTAATTCAGAGTCGTGGGCTTCCATAGCTTTGGTAATACTTTCGGTACTCCAAATAAAAATACCTGAGTTCCATAAAAAGTCACCGCTTTCCATAAAAAATTTCGCCATGTCGTGGTCAGGCTTTTCAGTAAATGTTTTTACTTTAAAAATGCGCTTATCTTTTTCTTTGGCGTTCGAGTCAATGTATTGTATGTATCCGTAACCGGTATCCGGCCGTGAAGGTTTAATTCCTAAAGTTACCAGACAATCTTCTGTCTCCGCTTTTGCGAAACAGGATTTGATTGCTTTTACATACGTTTCTTCTTTTGTAATCAGGTGGTCGCTTGGCGCAACAACCGTAATTGCTTTCGGATTTAGTTTATGGATTTTATAAGAAGCATAAGCAACACAAGGCGCGGTATTTTTACGGGCAGGTTCGCACAAAATATTTTCTTTCGGAAGTTTCGGTAATTGTTCGTGAACAAGATCAAAGTAGGCAGTGCTTGTTACTACAAAAACATTTTCTTTCGGACAAACCTTAATTAAACGATCGTAGGTCTGTTGCAACAAAGTACGACCTGTACCCAAAATATCGATAAACTGTTTCGGGTGCGAAGTGGTACTCATCGGCCAAAAACGGGTTCCAACACCGCCGGCCATAATTATTGCATAATGATTCTTTCTCATAAAACGCCCACAAAAGTATGAAATTTAGGCCATAGTTTAACCATATTTTATGCCTTGGCCATCCCTTCGTGACATTACTAAAACGCAATAGATTAGGTTATTGGCATTAATTATGTATCTTTGCACCCGCTCCGAAGAACTAAAAATAGAACAACGGGGTAAAAAATCACTGTCAAGTGAGTTTAACTTTGCGCATTTAGTCGGCCGTATGGCATTAACTGCAAGTTGAATTCCAGAAGCAGTTAATGTATAATTTAAAATTTAAAAAATGACCTTTCAAGAATTGGGGCTACAAGATAGCCTTATGCGTGCCATTAATGACCTTGGCTACGTAAACCCTACTCCCATACAGGAGCAGACCATTCCATTATTAACCAATAAAAGCACCGATGTTGTTGCATTAGCACAAACCGGAACAGGAAAAACTGCAGCTTTTGGTTTTCCGATCTTAAATAAATTAGATCCTGATAACAGAGATACACAAGCTTTAATTTTAGCGCCAACACGCGAATTATGTATGCAAATTACCAATGATCTTAAAAACTTTGGTAAGTATGTCAACGGTTTAAATGTTGTTGCCGTTTATGGAGGCGCAAGCATAGAAAATCAAATCCGCGACATTAAACGCGGTGCACAAATTGTTGTTGCAACACCCGGACGTTTAGTTGATTTAATTGAACGCCGTGCTGTAAGATTACAAACCATTAGTACAGTTGTACTGGATGAAGCTGATGAAATGTTGAACATGGGCTTTAAAGATGACCTGGATATGATTCTTGGTCAGGCTCAGTCGACAAAGAATACCTGGTTATTCAGCGCAACCATGCCCCGCGAAGTTGAGCGTATTGCAAAGAACTACATGAAGAGTCCGGTTGAATTATCAGCAGGAAAACGTAATGAAGGTGCAAGCAATATTACTCACTTATATTATTCGGTATCGCAACGTGACCGTTATGCGGCTTTAAAACGTATTGCCGATTATTATCCGGAAATTTTCGGATTAGTATTTTGCAGAACAAAAGCAGAAACACAACAAGTAGCAGATTCTTTAATTAAAGATGGTTATAATGCTGATGCTTTGCATGGTGATTTATCCCAATCGCAACGTGACTTCGTTATGAAACGTTTCCGCAGCCGTACTTTACAAATGCTGGTAGCAACTGATGTTGCAGCACGCGGTATTGATGTGGATAATATTACACACGTTATTAATTATAATTTACCTGAGGATGTTGAGAATTATACTCACCGTAGCGGACGTACAGCACGTGCGGGCCGTTCGGGAATTTCGATTGTGATTGCAACCCCAAAAGAAATGGGAAGAATAAAAGACATCGAACGTATCTTAACTAAAAAATTCGAGAAAGCTTCTATTCCAACCGGAACTGAAGTGTGTGAGAAACAATTATTCCATTTAGTACATAAATTACATGATGTTGAAGTGAAAGACGTAGACATAGAACAATATCTTCCGAAAATTTACGAAGAGTTAAAAGACCTGAGTAAAGAAGAATTGATAAAGCGTATCATCTCTGAAGAATTCAACCGTTTCTATGCTTATTACCAAAACGCCCCGGATCTTAATCAGGGTGGTGAAGGACAAGGCAATAATAAAACCAAACGCTTCTTCCTTAATATGGGAATGATGGATGGTTTCAATCAGCATTCATTAAAAGAGTTTTTGACCGATACTGCAGCTATTCCTGCGCGTATGGTATTTAATATTGATGTGAAGAGCTCATTCTCTTTCTTTGAGACTGAAAGTAAGTTCGTAGATAATTTCATGAACTTAAATAAAACAGGCATTGAATTCAACTCACGTAAAGTTTCTTTCGAAATTTCTGAACGCCGCTACAAAGAAGGTGGCGGAGGAGAACGCCGAGGCGGAGGCGACCGTAAGTTTGGCGGTGGCCGTTCTGGTGGTGGCGACCGTAAGTTTGGTGGTGACAGAAAATATGGCGACAAAAAATACGGAGATAAAAAATCATACGGCGACAAAAAAACTTTTGGAGAAAAAAAATCGTATGGTGATAAATCATTCGGTGAAAAAAAATATGCCGACAAACCAGTAGGCGATAAAAAATACGGTGATAAACGCAAAGAAGGCGGAGGAGAAAAGAAATCCTAC
>JAHEYE010000049.1 GCA_023251695.1 Sphingobacteriaceae bacterium
GGAAAAGAAATTTATTCTGCTGACAATACAAACAGTATCGATGCAAATAATTTCGCCAAAGGAATCTATTTCATCAAACTAACCGGCGAAAATTTCTCTGCTAATAAAAAGGTGATTTTACAATAACAGGTTTCTCCAATTCGAAATGCGTCAATTATTTCTTATACTAGTTTTATTTATATCGGTAAAACTGTTCTCAGAAACTATTTGTCTCTTTAATGATTCTACTTACAAAAAAGTGTGTGCTGACCTAAGAAGCAGAAAGTTACTTTATAATTGTGTAAGTCGCTATAAACCCCACGAATTTGTTTTTACCTGTAGCAGAATTAAAAACGACTCCGTTCAAAAGGCGTATAAGAAATATCTGATTGCTGATGATAAAAAAAACAAATTCAGAAGTGCAGCTATTGTTTCAGTTTCCATAGGTGGCGCTTGTATATTAGGCAGTTCATTTTATATAATAAATACCTTTGGTGATAAATCAGTAGTAAATGTTGGGCCAATTGTTCTTGTTGGCGGTATAATATGCGTTATCTCATTACCATTCTCTATTTTAGCAACGATTCATAATGTCAAAAAGAAAAAGATTTTATATAAGGAATTACCAAACGCTTATAATTTTTACGTTAATAAACAATAAATATTTATAAATGAATTTCATCACCTCCTAAAAAAATTAAGGCAACTGTAATTACTTTAACACGTCCTATTAGAAAATAAAATGCTTATTTATTAATAACGATCTTTTTTAATACTGCAGCCCCCTCCGAGATCACCTTCACAAAATAAATTCCATTCTTCTGGGCGCTTAGATCTAATTCCGTATCTCCCATAACTCTTCCTTCATAAATTATTTTTCCCAGTACATCAGCAATTATTATTTCACTGTTTTCTCCGGCTCCTACCATCTTAAATGTTCCGCTGCTTGGGTTTGGATAAATATCAAATTCTGCTATACGGTTACAACTTGTCACAGCTACTTTTACTGGCTTGGCCTCGCCGTTATAATCTGTTTGTTTAAGTAAATAGTAGGATGTTACTTTTAAAGGTTTTGCATCGGCAAACGAATAGCTAAGCTTCTGTTTGCTATTTCCTCCCGCTTTAACTGTTCCAATGGTTTCATAATTAATTCCATCAGTACTGCGTTCAATCGTAAAGCGGTCGTTATTTGTTTCAGTTGCCGTTTCCCAGTTAAGATCTACTTTTCCGGAATTACATTTTGCACCAAAAGAAAGTAATTCTATAGGTAAAACAACACACGTTCCGCCCGGACAAGCCAGACAAGTTGTTTGATAATACAAAGCACAAGCATAAAAAGAAAACGCATCAGCAGACGAGTTATTAAGTCCGTAATTGGCGGTCGTTTGTCCGGCGGTAACTGCTGCACCTGTAAATGGAAGATAAGCATAAAACGACTGGCCGGCAGACGGGTAAACAAAATTATTAACCAAACTATTATAGCGCAAATTGTAAACACCTATACTTTGGAAATCACCTGCAATTACGTAGTGCTTCGTTAGTGTCGGGTTCGCGCAAACATTAAAACCGCTGATAACACTATTAAGATTTCCGCTGCCTCCTGCTGCCATAGTGCCGTCTGCCATAACCATACTCCCAGTAAAAGTTTGTGTATTATCGGAATAAACAATTACTAAAGTTCCTCCATCGGGATCATTAGGTGAACCGGTAGGAATTCCGGAAATAACATAATTTCCATTTCCGGTAATTAAAGCTGTAACGTCTGCCCTGCGTGTCCAGGTTCCAGCATATCCGCCCCATTTATCAGTAGGAGTATAACCGCTATTTACCATTGGGAAAACGCTGTTCGTTAACAAAGGATTAGTAAACGATAAATTTATTGTTGGCCCTGAACCTGAACCGCCCGTATAAAAAAATGCTTTTTGCACAAAAAAGCAAGCCGGAAGTCCGGTTACACTAAACGTTGCCGGTTGGGTTGTTCCTGCAGGAGCGCCTCCGCGTTTACATAAACGGACGCTTGTTGCATTAAAATCTAAACCACAAGCCGTAACAGTATAATGAGTACCGATGGTATTCGTGCCATCCATAACACTAAGTCCACCATTTAATTTATTGTGGGTTTCCTGATTATTAGAAGAAGAGCTTATACCCAATATAGCAGTATTACCATTCTGTGAAAACAAATCTGCATTGTAAACTACAATCAATATGAACAATTTGTACAAACGACTCAATACACGGATTTTAGGGTTACTAATAAAGTAAAGGAAATTTTAGCAGATAATCAAGGCCCAAAAACATTAAATCCATAATTTAACTTTTTCACATCTAATAGCTTAAATCCAAAATTGGAGCAGAAATACTATATTTGGGTCATGAGCCTTATCACCACCGAAAAAAAAGATAAAGTAACTGTCATTACTTTAAACCGTCCAGATAAATTCAACAGCTTTAACCGTGAGATGTCGTTAGAACTTCACGCTGCTTTGGATGAAGCTGAGAATGATACAAATTGTCGTTGTATTGTATTAACAGGAACAGGAAAAGCATTTTGTGCCGGACAAGATTTAGCGGAAGCTATTGACCCTAATGGTCCGGGATTAAAACGTATTGTAGACGAACATTACAATCCATTAATTATGCGTTTACGCAAAATTGAAAAACCAATTATTGGTGCAGTAAATGGTGTTGCTGCAGGTGCGGGGGCGAACATTGCAATAGCCTGCGATATTGTTGTTGCAACTGCATCAGCAAGTTTTATTCAGGCTTTCAGTAAAATTGGTTTAGTACCTGATAGCGGCGGAACATTTTTTCTTCCGCGATTAATTGGATGGCAACGTGCAGCAGCATTAATGATGACAGGAGATAAAGTAACTGCAACTGAAGCTCTACAAATGGGAATGCTTTATAAAGTTTATGAAGATGCTTCTTTTGTTGAAGAAACAATGAAAATGGCAACTTACATGTCGAACATGCCAACCAAAGGTATAGGTTATACAAAACGTTTATTAAACGAGAGTGCTTATAATACTTACGATAAGCAATTACAGTTTGAAAGTTTCATGCAAACTGAAGCTGCAAATACATCCGATTATCAAGAAGGTGTAAAATCTTTTTTAGAAAAACGTAAGCCGGAGTTTAAAGGGGAGTAACCTAGTAAGGTTTCTCGCAAAGACGCAGAGGCGCAAAGTTTATATAAATTCTGAAATTATTTATTGTATTCTTCATCTGTTACTTTTTCCATCCAGTTTACGCCTCCCTTTGTAGTACTTGGGTTGATGGCTATATGGGTAAATTCGCCATTGGGAGTAGCACCATGCCAATGCTCTAATCCCGGAAGGATTTTTACAACATCACCTTTATTCAGTAATTGAATTGATTTTCCTTTTTCCTGGTAATAGCCAAGGCCATCTGTACATATTAAAATTTGTCCACCGGGATGTGTATGCCAATTGGTTCTTGCGCCAGGCGCAAATACAACATCGTTCACTACACAATCAAACAAGTCAGTTGGTGATACTACCACTTTTATCCAGACCTCTCCAACAAAATACTCTGCGGAAGCCTTATCACCTTTCGTAAATAATGTTTCTTTCATAATACAAATTGTTTTATAACATTAACAAGCACGATTATAATGAAGGCGTAAAATCGTTTTTAGAAAAACGTAAGCCTGAGTTTAAAGGAGAATAAAATTTAATTTCACTATTTCATCAATGTCACATGACCTTTCAGCTCATGCGCTTTACCAAATACATCCGTAACAGTAATTAACCAGGTGTAAACGCTTTCTTCACACAGTTTGTTGCCACGACCCTGGAAAGTTCCGTTCCATGATTCAGTAAATTCTTTAGTGGAATAAACTTTCTCGCCCCAGCGATCAAAAATATTTAATTCATATTTTACTATGCCAAAACCTTTTGGCTGGAACACATCATTAAATCCATCATTGTTTGGCGTAAAGGCATTCGGTACATATAATCCATAATCTTCGCCCACTACTAAAGGACGTAATAAAGTATCTAAACAACCTTTATCGCTTTTCACGATAAGAGCAACAACATAGGCTCCCGGCTCGGTATAAGCAAATACAGGGTTCTGCAGAACAGAAGTGTATTGCGCTGTATTCATGAAATACCAATTCCAACTGACAATAGGTGCACCCCATGAAGCGTCTGTAAATATTACATCGGCATCAATATTAATAATAGGTTTTATTGGCGCGTGATTAAAATCAGCAACCGGTTTAGGCCACACGGTAACAGTCCATGTTGCAGAACCTAAACAACCATTGATGTCTGATACAACTGAGTTTATTGTATAGGTACCTGCAGTCTTATAACATGAAACCGTATTTAAAGCGCCATTCACCGATTCACCATTTCCAAAGGTCCAATAAGCAAGTGATGCAGTTGGTGTACTTTGAATGGTGAACGTTACACACAATGGTGCACAACCTACGTTAGGCCCGGAAGTAATTTGCGGAACCGGATTAGGATTTACAACTACACTCGCTGTCGTACTTCCCGGGCAACCATTCATATCAATAGTATTCACCTGGTATGTTCCTGAAACCGCAAATGAACTCGCTAGTACGGTTGGATTTTGGATGGATGACATAAAACCATTTGGTCCTGTCCAATTATAAGTTGCCCCGCCCACTCCCGATAAATTTAAAATATCATTTATACAAAGCGGGCTATTGGTCACAATAGTAGGCGTAATAGCCGGGTTTATCGTAACACTTACAACAGCTGTATTTGTACAGGTATTTGCATTGGTAACTAAAACAGTATATTGTCCGGTGCTTGCTAATTGCGCATTAAAAATAACAGGATTCTGTAGGCCTGAAGCATAACCTCCCGGACCACTCCAGCTGTAAGTAACACCGCCATTTGAAGTAAGCTGTGCATTTGCATTTTCACAAACCGATGTTCCTGTTGCCACAACAACAGGTTGGGGATTAACAATTACATTTCCAGTTGTTGAATTAATACATCCATTTGCATCGGTAACAGTTAAAGTATAAGTTCCGGCATTCGCCATAACCGAAGCAGTAATTGTTTCGGTTTGATTTGCTGAAGCAAAAGTATTTGGCCCTGCCCATGCAAACGCAGTTCCACCGGTTGCGCTCAATGAAATATCTTGTCCGATACAAACCGGACTATTGCTCACAATATTTGGAACGGGTAAAGGATTTATGACCATAACTGCAGTTGCAATTGCCGTACAGGTTCCAACAGAAGCAATTAAAGTATAAGTTCCGTTTGCTGCCATTGTCACCGGATTGATAGTAGCATTTTGATTAGGATTACTAAAACTGTTTGGTCCGTTCCATTGATACGTAGCACCTCCGGTGCCACTCAGTGTTAATTGTCCGCCGTTACAAACAGGGCTGTTGCTAGTAATGGTTGGTGAAGGTAAAGCATAAACGCTAACCGTAGTTACAGCAGTATTTGTACATCCTTGAGCCGAGGTAACGGTCACCGAATATACTCCACTCATATTAAGCTGTGCGTTAGCGATGGTTGGATTTTGAACTCCGGATGTATAAGCATTTGGTCCATCCCATTGGTAAGTTGTACCGCCAGTTGCCGTTAAATTAATAGGATTATTCAAACAGATTGGGCTATTACTTCCGGCGATCGGTTGAGGTAATGGATTAACAACAACATTTGTTGTTGCCGCATTAATACAACCGTTAACATCTGTAACTGCAACAGTATAAACACCTGCTGAACTTAAAGAAGATGTTGCAATAGTTGGGTTCTGTGTATTATTGCTAAATGAATTTGGTCCGGACCAAGTGTAGGTTGAAGACGCGCCAACGTTTAACTGGATAGTCGCTCCTTCGCAATACGGGCCTGTATTTGCCGGTACAGGAGGCGCTGAAGTCATAATGTTTACAACAGCTGCTGCAGTTCCTGAACATGCGCCAACTGTTCCAACAACTATATACGTTGCGGAACCTACTGTTGTTGCTGTTACAGCAGCGCCGGTTGTTGAGCTAAGTCCTGCTGCAGGACTCCAGCTATAAGTTGTTCCACCCGTTGCTGTTAATACTGCTTGCATACCTGAACATACCGTTGCTGAATTCACTGTAATCACCGGTGCAGGAGGCGAAGTGATGGCGATCGTAACTGTAATTTGACAATTATTAATATCTCTAACACCAATTGTATGAGTTCCAGCTGCCAGTCCGGTAAAATTTGTCACAGCCGCAAAAGGACCCCCATTAATATTAAATGAATACGAAGGTGTTCCGCCGCTTGCTCCAACAGAAACACTTCCGTTACTTGCACCGCATGTTGCATTTGCAGGAACCGCATTAAGTGTTAAGGCCGGAGGTGCAGTAATGTTTATAGTATTAGTAACAGTAGAATTACATTTTGCATTGTATACCGAATACGTATAAACACCGGGACACAATGCGCTCACATTAGGAGTTGTACTTCCGTTACTCCATTGATAAGTATAAATTCCATCACCGCCCGTTACCGGGTTAACGGTCGCCGAACCAAGGCAGCTTCCAGGGCAAAGTACAGGTGTCGAATTTACAGTGGCTGCTAATGGTGCTAACAATTGCACGAATTGAGTTCCGACGGAAGGACAAAGCCCCGGGATTGTTGCAGTAATTGCGTAGGTTCCCGGCGTGGTGTAATTATGGTTAGGAGGTGTTAATCCGTTATAAGTCGGAGAACCATCTCCAAAAGTCCAGGTCTCACCATTACAAGCCCCAGTTGAATTGTTCACGATTGCTGCATTTAAACTGGCGCCGCAAACTAATGTTGGCGTTACAACAAAAGATACAGAAGAACTGATCATTGCAGTAGAGTTGATGAAGGTTAAATTAAATCCGCTATTATTATTATCGTAATTCGAAATTTGAATAGCGTAAACCCGGCCGCAAATCACATTCAAAGCTGGACAAAATTCAGCTGGTTTCAATCCTGTTGCCAAATTATTTCCGCAGGCAACATTGCCTGCTTGATTTTGCATTCCAAATCCCTGAGTTGATCCCGCTGCGAAATTATAATTGCAACAGGCCACAGCTCCGGGGCATCCTGCAGTTATATCCCATAAGCACCAGTCGAATTCTGTTGCAAGATTAGTTGGTGTAGCAGTCCATCGCAAAGAACCTGCTTGGGTAATTGTAAATTTAACCCAAGTATCCTGTTGAGGGGGGTTCGCAAAACAATTTGGTAATTGTCCGGATGCATTCGCAACCATAGTTGGCTTACTGAACGGACTCGTACAAATAGGAATGGCCTGTGCACAAGTATTTCCAACACCAGGTACAGGAGGTTGTGAGCTTATACAGAGTTGGAAAGTTCCGTCCTGTAAAGTTGTGGAAGCAATACCGATCCATGCTTGTTGTCCGGTAGTCATACCCCAAATGGTGACCATGGAATTACTTGCGGTTGCAGTTTGGCATATTTGTAAAGTTCCGGTATTCGGACAACCACCCAGGTAAATAATAATTTCTGCATTTTGTAAAGTTCCAGGCGTAACTGTAAATGTATTGTTAGGTCCATTAGCAACATAGGTATACCAAACTACGTTTACAGGACTAGCATTACAGCTACCGTACAAAATATTATCGGTAATGGCACCTGCGTTTGAGCCATTAACACAGGCAGTACCGTTATTAAGTGATAAATTACTTGCCGTACTACAATTGGTAGATTGTGAAAACCCATTTGTAAAAGCGAAAAGTATAAATAGAATTAAAAATATTTTTTTCATTGGGATTTTTTTAGCACTGATTGATTTTATTTTTCTGATGAAATATGAATAATCCTAACGAGGGGCTTAAAATCTTTTTGATTAATCATTATAAAAGGCGGAATCATTAGACGCACATTACTTTTGTATTTGTAATATACTACATCAGTTGCATGACGTTTCATTTGAATCGTATCCATAAGATAAAGCGGTAATTCCGTTTTATCACGTGAATTAATAATTTGCAGCTGATAGGTCCCTTCCAGTTTTTTAAAAAGATCCATTAACCGTTGTGACTCAATACTTGCTTTATCCTGCGCAGGCATTTTAAAACAAAAAAGAGCTGTAAAAATAAAAAGCAAAACTATGTTTTTCATGATATGTGTTCTTATGTCAAATTTAAAAACTTAAAAGGAAAAGGCCTTAAAGCTTAATAATTTAGTAGGACACCCTACTCAGTTTACACCATGAAAAAAGCAAAAAAAGGGGGATTTTCAAATTAAAAAGGACAAATGGCAGAATAATTGTGTGAACGGAGGTGTTATCGAATGAAACTGCTAATTACCTGCCTTAAACCGTTTAGATTTACTGATTCAATAGGATGTTTTGTGTTTTGGAGGGTATAACGTGACGCGCTCATGATTTTAGAAGCGGCGTTATTAGTTTCATCTTCACCTACCATCGAATCGTTATCCGCTAAACCAATCATTACTTTATTTTGTATTTTAGAAAATATAGCTGCGTTTAATAAATTATTATTTCCTAAATCAATCATCATTTCTCCGGTTCGTTTCAAAAGTAATTCCCAATTCTTGCCATGACGTTTTTCCAATGCTTCTGCGAACTTTGGAACTTTCTCCAAAATCGTTTTTGAATCCAACATTTTTATTTCACGTTGTGCAATTTCAGGGCTCCATTCGAATTTTGTTCCGAGTGTTATTATACAACCCATTAAGTTTTGATATTGAGCCGCTAAATACAAAGCAACATAGCCACCCATACTATAACCAAAAATATTGGGTTGCGATAGGTTATTTTCTTCAATAAATAATTTTAATTCGGTGGCAAATTGTGCAATCCCGAAATTATTTTTAAAAGGTGTTTGTCCATGGCCTGAAAAATTTAAAGAATGTGTTTTATGCCCAATAGAAGAAAGTTCTTTTGCCAAAGGCTCTAACTGATCCGCAGCTCCTATCGCACCATGAAGTAAAATAATAGATTGCATTTGAAGTTTAAGTCTTCGCTTTGAATTTATTAATGGCGTTGGTAGTAAATTCAGACAACACCAATTTACCGCTCATGCCGGCACGTTCAATTAAAAGGTTATCCCAGTTCTCTGTTCCTTCCCACATTACTTTTTTCAACATACTCATCGCTTCAGGATTACTGGTTGCTAATTTACCGGCTAATGCTTCAATAGCCTTATCCATATCAGCAACATTCGAAAATACTTCAGTATACAAACCTTTTTCCTTAGCCCATTGTGCAGTTTGCCATTCGGTAGCATTTATTGTAAGCTGACAGAAAGCTGACGTTCCCACCTTGCGCTCTACCGCTGGACCAACAACAAACGGACCAATACCCACTGCCAGTTCGCTCAATTTTACTGAAGCTGTATCATGAGCGAATGTGTAATCTGCAGCAGAAGCAATTCCAACTCCACCACCAACTGCTTTACCTTGAACGCGTGCAATAACAAATTTTGGTGCTTTACGCATTGCATTGATCACTGCAGCAAAACCGGAGAAAAATTTTATTCCTGTTTCTAAATCTTTAATGGCTATTAGTTCGTCAAAACTTGCTCCGGCACAAAATGCTTTGTCGCCTTCACTTTTTAAAACTATAACTTTAACTGAATTGACCTTTCCTAGTTTTTCAATCTCAGCTGCCAGATTGCGTAACTGTGTTCCCGGCATTGAATTACTTTGAGGATGGAAAAAAGTAATAGTCCCGATTCCGTTCTTAATTTCTGACTTTACAAATGCTTCCATTTATTCCTTAATGAATTTTACGTTCTTGAAATTATTGCTTTCTGGCAATTGTAAATAATAAATTCCTGAAGGAAGAATTGAAACATCAAGTTTATTCACCCCTTCAGCTACCTCCTTTTCCAAAACTATTTTTCCTAACAGATCTGATACTTTCACAAATGAATTTCTTTCGGTATTTATTTCAATAAAAGATGTGGTTGGGTTAGGAAATATACTGAAGTTAGCAAATCCTTCTTTTTCTTCAATCCCCAAACCGATACAATTAAGTTCGGCACTGATCTGATTACCGGTCTGAAATTTATAGGCAATATCAGGACGTGAATCACCGTTATAATCTCCGGTAGTAATCTGCTGTCCTGCATTATTCATATAACTAAAAGCCGGAGCAAAACTTCCGGTACCGGTGCCTAGCATAATAGAAATACTTGTTGTTCCATTAGCAGAAATAAGATCTTTCTTTCCATCATTATTAAAATCGGCACTAATTACAGATTGGGGATTATTGTTAACAGTATAGCTTACCGGAGGATTGAAAGAGCCGGTACCAGTTCCAAGCAAAACCGCTACCTTGTGAGTCGGAGTAATAATCGCTACCGCAATGTCTAAATTACCGTCGGCATTCAAATCATCAATTAGTAAAGAATAAGGACCATTTCCTAAAGTGTAGCTTCCATTAGGTATCATGCTGCCAGAAGAACTTCCTAATAAGACACAAACATTATTTGAATTTGAATTCGAAACTACAATATCATCATAAACATCCGCATTCAGTTTGCCTGACACTACAAAAGTAGGCTGAAGGCCTGTGGTATAATTTATAGCGGCTGCTAAACTTCCTGTTCCATTTCCCATCAGGATCGAAACATCATTGGATGTACCATTTGCTACCGCAACGTCATTATTACCATCCCCGTTATAATCACCAGACGAGACAGAGAATGGATATGTCCCGGTTGCAAAATAACCTAAAAGAGAAAAGGTTCCGGAAGAGCTTCCTAATAGAACTGCGGTATTGTTAGGCCCTTGATTCGCAGTTATTATATCCTTATTACCATCATTATTAAGATCAGTTGCAAATAGATTGTCCGGACCCCAACCAACCGTATAATTAGAAACTGGTCCGAAAGTTCCGGTACCACTACCTAACAAAACTGAAATAGTGTTTCCGCCACAATTTGATACAGCTATATCGATCTTCCCGTCGTTATTGAAATCATTGGATATCATTCCGCGGGGAACAGGACCAGCATTATACGTTAAGGTAGGAACAAAACACAAACTCTGCGCCATTAATGAATTAACACCAGCTAAAACAAAAATAGAAAATGAAATAAATAATTTTTTCTTCAATCTATGTATTTTTTAAAACTTTTATTAAATAAACATCATTACAGGGTTCTCAATAAATGTTTTTAAGGTCTGAAGGAAAGCTGCTCCAGTTGCACCATCTACACTACGGTGATCGCAGGCAAGTGACAACATCATTGTGTTTCCCGGAACAACGGCTCCATTTTTCACAACGGGCACTTGACGAATCGCTCCTACCGAAAGAATACAAGACTCCGGTGAATTTATTATTGAAGTGAATGATTCTATACCGAACATTCCTAAATTAGAAACAGTAAATGTGTTTCCTTCCCAATCGGCGGGTTGTAATTTTTTCTCCTTTGCCCTTTTCCCAAGATCTTTTGTCTCAGCCGCTATATCTGAAATTCCTTTTCCATCAGCGAAACGGATTACAGGAACTAACAATCCATCTTCAACAGCAACAGCCATGCCAATATGAATGTGATGATTGATCCTGATCTTATCTCCAATCCATGAAGAATTGACACGAGGATGTTTTCTCAACGCAGCAGCACAAGCTTTTATAACAAGATCGTTAAATGAAACTTTTACTTCACTGATTTTATTTATGGCTTCTCTGCTTGAAATTGCACTATCCATATCCACTTCTATATTTAAATAGAAATGAGGCGCGCCATTTTTACTTTCTAATAAACGTTTTGCAATAACCTTACGCATTTGTGATGCAGGTTCATCCGTATAACTCTCTACACCAACAAAACTCGATTTTTTCCCCGCCACACCTTTGTAATTTTCAATATCCGATTTTGTTATTCTTCCGCTATCGCCACTTCCACTTACACGATTCAAATCAATTCCTTTTTCTTTCGCTAATGCTTTTGCCAACGGAGAAGCTTTTAATCTTCCATTACTATTGGAAATTGTTTCAACTTTTACGGTTTCAACAACTGCGGGTGTAACAGTGTTTGTTTTAACGGGAGTAACCGCCACAACTACTTCTTCTTTTTTAATATCAATTTTTGGTGCGGCTGCTTCAGCTAATATTTTTGAAATATCTTCTCCTTCTTTTCCTAATACAGCAATTAGGCCATCAACAGGAATACTTTGTTTTTCCTGAACACCAATGTGCAGCAGAACACCATCCTGGAAAGATTCGAATTCCATCGTAGCTTTATCAGTTTCAATATCGGCTATCAATTCGCCGCTTTTTACTTTATCGCCAACTTTTTTATGCCATTTTGCAATAACGCCATCCGTCATTGTATCACTTAGTTTGGGCATTCTGACAATTTCAGCCATATTTTATTCTTGGATAAAAGGATAATTAGGTTCCATATACACATCATGATATAATTCAGTCGCATCAGGATATGGACTATCTTCAGCAAATTTCACCGACTCGTTTACCAATTCTTTTATTCTCTCTTCCATCTTTTCAATTTCCGAATCGTCGATCCATTTATTCTTTTTCAATGTATCCAATACTTTTTCGATTGGGTCTGCCTTCTGATATTCTTTTACTTCGTCTTTTGTTCTGTAAGTTTGCGCATCGCTCATCGAGTGCCCTTTATAACGATAGGTTTTCATTTCTAAAAATGTTGGTCCATCACCACGGCGCGCGCGTGCTACTGCTTCTTCCATCGCCTCATGAACGGCTTCCACAGTTAAACCATCAACCGGTTTACTAGGCATATCATAAGCTAATCCCAATTTCCAAAGATCATGAACATTACTTGTACGTTCAACTGAAGTTCCCATCGCGTACATATTATTCTCTACAATAAAAATCACCGGTAATTTCCATGTCATTGCCATGTTGAATGTTTCATGCAATGCACCCTGACGAACAGCACCATCTCCCATCGAACAAACACAAACGCTATCAGTTCCTTTATATTTTTCAGCGAAAGCTATACCGGCTCCTAACGGTACCTGCCCTCCTACTATCCCATGTCCGCCGACAAAATTATGTTCCTTACTAAAAATATGCATCGAGCCTCCCTTGCCTTTACTGCTGCCGGTAACTTTTGCATACATTTCGGCCATCACATATTTTGGATGCATACCTAAACCAATTGGATGTGCATGACAACGGTAAGCTGTAATATGACTATCCTCTTTTTTTGTTGCACTTACAGTTCCTGCTACAATGGCTTCTTGTCCGATATACAAATGACAAAATCCTTTAATTTTTTGCTGAACGTAAACTTGTCCGGTTTTTTCTTCGAAGCGTCGCATCAATAGCATTGACTCGTACCACTTCAAGTATTGTTCTTTGGTGAACTTAAGTTTTTTCTCTACCGCCGTTTTCGACATAAAAACCTTGTGTTTATAGGTACAAAATTAGCAGAATTTGGGGAATTTACATTATAGTTAATTATCTTTATTTCAGGTACTTACGGTTAAACATTAGCGGAAGCAAAGCTTCAATATTATTTGAAGCGTAAACTTTGCCTTTTTCGCCTTGCATTATGATGCGTATAGGGGAATCATATTTTGTTTCGTATTCGGCAATTACTTGCCGGCACGCACCACAGGGAGGAACAGGCGTTTCAATCACAGATCCGGATGCTTTACAACAAACTGCAATAGCCGTTACAGGAACACCGGGATGAATTGCCGATGCGTGAAATATTGCAACGCGCTCGGCACAAAGTCCTGATGGATAAGCGGCATTTTCCTGGTTATTTCCCACTACAATTTCTCCATTCTCCAATAGGATTGCAGCTCCAACGAGAAAATTTGAATACGGCGCGTAAGCGTTTTTCATTGAGAGTTGCGCCTTTTTTAAGAGGGATTGTTCGTGAGAATTGAGGTCGTTTTCCGACCCATAAACTTCAAATTCTGTAGTAACAGAGAGTTTGGTAAACTTTGGGTTCATGAACTAAAAGTACTAAAAATTATTTATCGCATAAGCGAGGGCTTTTATTGTTAAATATTGCTTTTACCCATAAGAAAGAGGGTGAAAATAATCTCAAGGTTCAATAATTTTTTTATCTTAGCTCCCCTTTAAAAAAACAGAATGAAAAAACTATTTACGTTCTTATTTATACTTTGCATTTTTAATAGTATTAAAAGTCAGGAAGGTAGTACTCAGGATTGGTCAAAAGAAGATCAAAAGATATTTGAATCGGCCACCGAATTATTTAATAAGCATTATTACGATGCCGCTTACGAAAAATACGTGTCACTACAGCCAAAACACGCAGATGATCTTTTCTTAAAATTCGTGAGAGGCGTTTGTGCAGTTTACATTAACAACAAGCATAAAGAAGCCGAAAAGCTTTTGATGGAAGTGAAAAAAAACAGTCCGGCTGCAGAAAATATTGATTATTATTTAGCGCTTCTCTATCACAAAAGCTACCGCTTTGATAAAGCTTTAGAATTAACTAACGGTCTACTTAGTAATAAAAATCTTACCAAAGAAGACAGATCCGACCTTGAGCGCATTGCTTTTTTCAGCAAGAACGGTAAAAATGAAATTCAATATCCACTTGAATGCTTTATTGAAAATTTAGGTACGCCACTCAATGGTGAATATGCCGAATACGGGCCTGTTATTACTCCGGATGAAGAATCCATTATTTATACTTACCGCGGAAAATTAAGCACCGGTGGTCTTGTAGATGACAATAACAAACCAGATCCGAATGGCGATTATCATGAGGACATCATGATCTCAAAAAAAATAAATGGTCTATGGCAAAAACCAACTCAGTTAGGCGGACTCAACGCGGCTGGTAACGATGCTGTGATTGCCTTATCTCCTGATGCAAACGAATTATTCGTTTTTAAAACAGAAGGCAATGGTGATATATTCGTTTGTAAACGTGAGGGTGATTCGTACAGCCAGCCGGAAAAACTGAAAGGTGGCGTGAATTCTACTGAATGGGAAGGAAGTTTATCTATTTCTACTGATCAGAAAAAATTATTTTTTGCCAGTGCAAGACCAGGAGGTTTTGGCGGAAAAGATCTTTATGTTGCAACTAAACAAGCTGATGGAAACTGGGGCAATGTAAAAAACCTGGGAAACAAAATTAATACCCAATACGATGAAGACGCACCTTTTATTTCGCCCGATAGCCGTATTTTGATCTTTAGCTCTGAAGGACATAATAGCATTGGTGATTTTGATTTATTCATTTCCGACTGGAATAAATCTGATAGCATATGGCAGGCGCCGAAGAATTTGGGTTATCCAATTAACACAACCGATGATGACTTGTTTTATGTTTTATCTCCCGATGGAAAACGCGGTTACTTTTCAAGTGCGCGTGATGGCGGAAAAGGTGACCAGGATTTATATGTCGTAGAACCGGGTTTAAGTTCAAAGAAAACATTTATTACTTTAGTAAGAGGCAAAGTAACTGAAAGAGATTTACCTCTGGGGTGCGAGATAGAAGTAAGTATTTTGGGCGAAGCAAAAAATTATGGTGTTTATAAATCGAATGCGTTAAGTGGTAACTACATTCTTAATTTACCTTTAGGTTCAAAATACAAAATTGTTTTCAAACACAAAACATCAGGTGAAAGGGTTTATGAAGTGAATACCATTGATGTGGATGATTACGCAGAGAAGACAATCGATGTTAACTTCTCGAATAGTCAGATCACCGCTGTAAACAAAATCAATTTTATTGCCGTAACGAATAAAGACACAGTAAGCATCGTTCATAAACCGGCAGCCCTGATTGCTGCTAACAAAGTTATAAATGAAGAACCTGTAAAAAATGTAAAAGCGGAGATAGAAAAGACCGAACCTATTGCCATTAATAACAAATCTGAATCTCCGGCTGTAAAAAAAGATAAACCGGAAATAAAAGAGGAAAAAAATGTTGAAAAAATTGAGAAAGCTGAAGTATTAAAAACAGAAACTACAGTTGCAAAAACCAAAACCAAAAAAGAAAAACCTGTGTTCAGTAACGAATCTCCTGAAAAGGGAGTCGTGTCAAATTCAGCTAAAACCGAAAACAAAACTAGTGATGGTCTATTAAGTTGTGATGATATAAAGACCGATCATGACGCTGATTTTGATTATAAGCTTTGCAACAATGTTTGGTATACCAAATCGAAAGAAAATCCTTTTTCCGACTATGCCAGGGATAAAGCAAAGACCTGGGTATCTTTATTCAATAATGACCTAGCTAATGATAGGTTGAATAAAAAGTACCCTAAATAGAATCGTTCATTCTACACATTTTCAATCCTTACCTTTAATTATTTAAATGATAAGGAATTTTTATTACATTTGGTAATTACCTTAGTCAAAAAACAATGAGATCACTATTTGTTCTCTTACTTTTAATAACAACCTTTAGTAATTATAAAGGTCAGCAAAACAGCACCAAAAGTTGGCCCAAGAATGATCAAAAAATATTTGAAGTTGCAAGAGACCTTTATAACAAAGGTTATTATACATCAGCTTTCGAAAAATATACCTCTCTAAGGGCTACACATCCTGAAGATCTACACCTCAAGTTTGTGACCGGCGTATGTGCCATCCACATTAATGATAAACAAACTGAGGCTGAAGCTTTGCTTACTGAAGTTAAAGAAAAGCAAAAAGATAAAAAGGGAATAGATTATTATCTAGTATTGCTTTATCAGAAAACCTACCGCTTTAGCAAAGCATTTGACTTGGCAACACAATTATTAGCGGATACAAAACTTAACGAGGATGACAGAGCAGACTTAGAGCGTTTAGCGTTTTTCAGCAAGAACGGTATTAAGGAATTAGAGTTTCCTGTTGATTCAAAAATAGAAAGCTTGGGAACGATTATTAATTCGGAATTCGCAGAATACGGACCCGTTATTACTCCTGAGGAAGAGTCTATCATTTTTACTTACCGGGGAAAAGAAAGCATGGGTGGATTGGTGGACGGACTTAATAATCCCGATCCTAATGGAGATTATAATGAAGATATTTTAATGAGCAAAAAAACGGGGGGCGTTTGGCAAAAGCCTGAACGATTATCTGCTTTAACTACAGTAGGAAATGATGCTGCAATAGCACTTTCACCTGACGGAAGTAAATTATTTATTTTTAAATCGGAAGGTGAAAACGGAGACATTTATGTTAGTAAACGCGAAAGCGGTAAATATGGCGCTGCAGAAAAACTGAAAGGTGAAGTCAATTCAAATTTCTGGGAGGGGAGTTTATCCATCTCAACCGATCAGAAAAAACTATATTTCGCCAGCAACAGACCCGGCGGTATAGGTGGAAAAGATTTATATGTTGCAACCCAAAATGATGATGGCTCATGGGGAAATGTAAAAAATCTGGGAGATAAAATTAATACAAAGTATGATGAAGATGCTCCGTTTATTTCTCCTGATAGCCGTGTTCTTGTTTTTAGTTCTGAGGGCCATAATAGTATTGGGGATTTTGATTTATTTATTTCAGATTGGACTGCAGCAGATAGTTCATGGTCGGCACCAAAAAATTTAGGATATCCGATTAACACAACGGATGATGATTTGTTTTACGTGTTATCTCCGGATGGTCAGCGCGGTTATTTTTCGAGTGCCCGCAAAGGAGGAAAAGGAGATCAGGATCTATATGTAGTTTCGCCTGCACTCAGTTCAAAAACATCATACATCACTATTATCAAAGGAAAAGTTACACAAGAGGGTACACCTTATGAAAGCGAGATTTCGGTGAGTGTAGCCGGTGAATCAAAAAATTACAGTGTTTACAAATCAAATTCTGAAAGTGGTAATTATGTTGTGAATCTTCCTTCGGGAAAGCAATACAAAGTAAGTTTTTATCATGAGATACTCGGTGACAGGGTGTACAATATAGATACAAGAGAAGTTGAAAACTATGCCGAAAAAATCATCAACGTAAATTTTGGGGATGCTATTTCGGGTGAATTACACACCAGCTTTAGCAAAGCTACGGAAACAATTACTGCAAATAACGCGACACGCGCGCAGAAAGACGCTGAGATTGTTAAAAAATTCGGATCGGAAACAGTTGAAGGCGTTACTTATTTAATTCAGGTGGCAGCTACCTCAACTCCTGAAAATTACAATGGTAACATTTTAAAGAATCTCTGCAAAGTAAGGGATAACGGGGCTATCATTGGTAATATCCGACTTCTTGTAGCAGATAAAACATTCACAGATATGAATTCGGCTGACGCATTTCTGAAAAAAGTAGTAGCTGCAGGACAAACAGACGCATTTATTACCGGCTATTATAAAGGAACCAGATATTATCTCACGGATCTGATAATGCTTGGGCTTTGGAAGGGTAAGATTAAATAATTATTTTTTCTGATTCCAGATCTCCCACGACTTCTCTGCCTG
>JAHEYE010000261.1 GCA_023251695.1 Sphingobacteriaceae bacterium
GTTTATGCTATAGTGCCTGAATGTGGTTCAATGAGAGTTTCAGATAAGACTTGGAAATTGATTAAGAAAGAGGCATTTATAAATGCGCAGAGAGTTGCAGAAGACCTGAAAGAAAAAATGAACCGCGAAGTGGATTCCAAAAAAGATGATTGGTAGAATATTATCCAATTCCTTCTTTTAAAATTAGAAATGCACAATCATTAGTTAAAAACCTGAGTTTCAAGCTATCTTAAAATTTCGTAACTTTGGGGCTATGAATAAATTGCGTACTTCTTTTTTTGTAATTCCGTTTATAGCTTCTTCGCTTTTTCTTACTGGGCAAGAAGAAGATAAATCAGAAAAAAGTGGAAACGATAAACAATTTCAGGAAGTTGTTTTTACAGATTCAGTACCTGCGGGAGCTTTAGCTAAAAGGGCGGTGAATTGGGTAAAGGTAGAATCGCTCCGTTTCAAAAAATCGATGGGTGTTGCTACGGGAACAAAAGCTGAATGCCTCGCTACATTTAAAATCAAGGCAAAAGAATTAAATCCGGTAACTGATTTTACGGGCATTATTACAATGCATGTTACAATTGAGTGTAAGGACAATAAATACCGTTATTCAATAACCAAACTAAAACACACTTCTACAAACGGTAAAGCCAGTGGAGGCGACATCAATAACATCGTTCCGGAGTGCGGTAGTATGACTATGCCTGATATCACCTGGAAAAAAATAAAAGGCGAAGCTTTCAAAGACGCTTCAATGATCATTTCTGAATTAAAAGAAGGAATGACAAAAATCGGTTCCGGCTCGAAAGACGAGTGGTAAACAATTAGTGATTTTTGAGGTTTGAGTTGGTGAGTAGAAAATTTCTACTTGTTATATGGTGTCGTATTTTTTTTCTTGAATTTTCCTTTTCTCCAGGCATCAATAAACTGAGCCCATGCAATAGGATTCAGTAAACTAATGGTAGGATATTGGCCTGCCGTATACACCTTGGTTAAATATTGCTGCATGGCATAACGGTAATTAGCCTGTGCGTCCATTCTCAGATTACGCTCACCATAACTCATTTGGTTTTTATCCAGATTTTTGTAGGCGCGGTCGTAATCATTTTCACCCAAATCAAGACTTAAAAAAGCCTTTTTGAATTCTTCTTTTGTTGGCCAGGGATAAACATCAATATTCGCAAGCATGATGGTATCTTTTACCAAACGTTGAATAATGTAATAGTGTTTCAGACTTAAGGTATCATCCAACTTATAGATGGCAGGTTGGTGAGCCAGAGAAGAAAAATGTATTTCGTCGCCCGGCTGAACTACCAAAGTAAAGAAGCCATAATAATCAGTAATGGTAACAGGTTTAGAGCCTTTATAAACCGAAACAAAAGGCACACCCAAGAGGCTATCGCCTTCAACCACTACTCCTGATAATTGTATGTAATTATTCTTTACCGGACCGGTTACTGTTTGCGAAAAAACAGATCCGCAAAAAATCAACGCTAATACTAAAAAAACCCTTTTCATTACAGCCTCTAAAATACTACTCTTTTTCATTTTGTTTACTAATTAAAATCAGGCTTAACATAATTTAAGCAACCAATTATTATATAAAATCGGCCACTTATATTAAAGAAGAGCTTTTTAAGGCATTTATTAATATATTTACTATACAATTCATGATAAAAAAACCGACCATATTTATAATTCTATTAAGCCTTCTGGGGATAGGTGTGATAAAAGGGCAGCTTCATACGCATACCAAAAAGCCGAAATCAAAACCAAAGACCTCCAAAACTAAACCGGAAAAGCCTAAGCTTTTTAGTGAGGAAGGAAAAACTAATTTTCAATTTGGTGCGGGAATAATGAGTAGCGTTGTTTACTTAAGCAGAAATGTGAATGAAGGTAACGATGCAAGAGGTTGGACCGTGATGGCCAATTATGGTGGCGGAAACAGAATGTTAAGAGTGAGTGCGCAGTACACACAATATTTTCCGATCAACATTGCACCTACCTGGTATGATGTGAAAGCAAATACCTTCGAATCAAATTTTGAATGGTTAGTACTATTTAAGAATAAGAAATCAATTTTATATCCTCAGGTTGGTTTAAGCTATAATAATTATCAGGGTTATTTTACGGGGGTAAACGATTATTTAAATCTTGCATCAAAATACCAACGCTATAGTACCGTAAAAAATTCGTGGGTCGGATTAAATTTAGGGACAGGCATTGAACATTCTTTTGGTCCGCTGGTATTATTTATGGATTATAAAATGAGAATAGGCCGTATGGAAGAAAGGGCAAGTTTTACCATTATGGATGTTTGTTATAGTGGTGGGATCCGTTTAAAGTTATGGGTTCCGAATATAAGACTAAACTTCCGTAAGCTTTACCGTGGTATTAACGACAAATACCACTGGTTCTAGTATAAATTATTACTCAACAAAAAACCCTGAAGCAAAAACTTCAGGGTTTGTTATTTAAAAGTGATAATCAATTAGTGCATGTTTTGCCAAGGAATCATCGAGAAAGCAGTTCCGAGGATTACGAGATAAACAACGATGAAAATCAAATAAAGTGATCCTAGGCATAAACCTATAATAGCACAGATTTTCCCACCCTTCATATTATTAAAGGAAGAAAGGGTATACGCCTCCGGATTGGCATTATAAAGCGCCATACCTTTATTAGCTAATACCAAAGCAATAATACCGCACGTTAGGGCAACTATACCATAACACCAGCATAACGCAATTGAGATAATACCTAGTACTAAAACAGCGGTTGAGTTCGGAATTGGAATCTGACCACTATTGCCAAATTGCTGATTGATTTGCTGATTTATTTTTTGTTCGTTTGGGTTGTTTGAATTTTCCATATGATGTATTAATATTTTAAGCTAAAGTAAACAATATTATTTGAATATCTGTTTCACCTGGGTTAACCCTGAAGGACTATTTCCGGCATTGATTTATATTAAATATAATAAGGTTAAAGAACCCGAAAATTGACCTTACTCATTCAGACAGAAATATCCTTCAGGGTTAAAACAATTTAGTTGAAATGAACAATTTTCGGTTGATATTAATAAAGTAAAAATTCATAACCCTTTTATTTTAAGCCCGTATAAGAATATAGTTAAAAACACAAAAGGCCTGAAACCCCTGTAAATACTGGTACTCCGGGGCATCAGACTTTTAAAAACTTAAAAAAATGAAAAATACAATCAAAACAAAAAAACCAATGAAAGCAAAACAACATCTAAAACCCATTAGCCATGAAAACCAAGATTTACATCACAGTGGTGTTGGCTGTAACTTATATTATAAGCGTAAGCCAGACACAAATAAGCTCCAATTATACGATTGACAGCTTACAACACTTCGACAGAAGTCATTGGCTTAATTACATAAGCCTTAATCATCCATCACAAGCTGATGCGGCTGAGTTCATGAAAGCTCAGGAAAGGAGATATATAAAGGATACTTATTATCCAACACAAAAATTATCTCCATCACCACCTACCATTCAGCAAGCTTGCACTAATATCGATTTTGAAAGTGGGAACATGACCGGCTGGAATCTCAGTACAGGTTTTAATCCTTTATTTAACGCTTCAGGTTGTTGTCCCAGTGCAGGTGGGGCTCAGGCTATTATGAGTGGCGCAGGAACTGATGTCTGCGGAGGATTTCCCGTAGTTTGTCCCGGTGGTCTGTTCTCAGTTGTTCTTGGAAATAACGGCACCGGTGGGATAGCCGATAGGATGGAACAAACTTTCTCGGTAACAGCCGCCAACCTAAACTTTACTTATAAATATGCTGTGGTTTTTCAGGATCCCGGTCATGCCGTTGCCGACCAACCCGCATTTATGGTACAAATGTTAGATTCGAACGGAGCTGCTATCCCTTGTACTTATTATAATGTTTCGGCCGGACAAAATATTCCGGGATTTTTAAATTCAGGAACTTGTGCAGGTGTAGTTTATAAACCATGGACAAATGTTGTGGTTGATTTAACTAATTATATAAATCAAAATGTAACCATCCGATTTACAACTTACGATTGTGCTTTGGGCGGACATTATGGTTATGCTTATATAGATGGTTCTTGTCTTGCCTTTCAGCAAACAACTGCCGATACCTTATGTGTAGGAACTTCCACACAAATCTGCGCCCCTCCGGGATTTGGATCTTATTTATGGAGTGGCGGAAATTTAACCGGTAATACCAATTCATGTGTTACCGTAAGTAATCCCGGAAATTATTCGGTACAAACAACATTAGTAACAGGATGTCAGGGCCCAATTTTTTATTATCCTATTCAAAATTTCCCGAAACCTGTTGCAAATTTTAACGTTCCGGGAAATACTTGTGGTTTGACGGTTACTTTTAATAACACTTCGAGTATGTCTTCAGGAACAATGACAACTTATAATTGGAATTTTGGTGACAATACAACATCAACTCTTCAAAATCCATCGCATACTTATCTTAATCCCGGTACATATCTTGTCACGCTAATTGTTGGCTCTAATAAGGGATGTTTTGATACAACAGTAAATCTGGTTACAGTAAATCCGCCGCCTACGGCCGCGTTTACTTACACAAATTTATGTCAGGGTTCGCCTGTAAGCTTTAACGATAATAGTACGGTTAACCAGGGAAATATTAATCAATGGATCTGGAATTTTGGAGACAATTCACCTTTTTCATACATGCAAAACCCTTCGCATATTTATTCAACTGCAGGAAATTTTGTGGTTACATTAACCGTAACCACTAATCAGGGATGCAGCAGCGTAGTGAGTCAGACCATCACTATTAATAGTTTACCAACCGTATTTTTTACTGCCCCGAACAATTGTCTCGGTATTCCAACAGTATTTAATAATACATCTTTCATCACTACCGGAAATATAAATT
>JAHEYE010000262.1 GCA_023251695.1 Sphingobacteriaceae bacterium
GGGCAGGATAAAATTTACACTTTACCTGTTAAAGGTGGGGATGCTAAATTATTAAGTACAGCCAAAGCAGGCTGTTATTCTAATGTAAGCGCTTCAACTGAAGGAGAAATAAAATTAATTTCGGGTTACGAAAATTCCAGCGTACCAAATGAAGTTGTTTGCGTGAATAAAGATGGCAGTCATAAAGTTTTAACCGATTTCAATTCAGAAAAAATTGCAAAGCTTGATCTGCCTGCCATTGAAACTATTTGGTATACAAAAGCAAATGGTGTAAAAATCCGCAGCATGATTGTCCGTCCTGCAGGATTTGATGCTTCAAAAAAATATCCATTGTTTGTTGTGATGCATGGCGGACCATCCAGTTCGTGGAAAGAAAACTGGGGTTACAGGTGGAACATCCATTTGCTTGCGAAGCCGGGATACGTTTTAATAATGACTGATTACACAGGCTCCACAGGTTACGGCGAAAAATTTTCGCAGGACATACAATTAGATCCGTTCAAAGGGCCCGGACAAGAAATTAACGACGCTGCTGCCGATGCCATTAAACGTTTCTCTTTTATCGACGGAAGCAAACAAGCTGCGGGCGGCGGAAGTTACGGTGGACATCTTGCTAATTGGCTTCAGGCCACAACCACACATTATAAAGCGCTTATTTGTCACGCCGGATTGGTGAACAGCATTTCGCAGTGGGGAACCAGTGACGGAATTTTTGGAAGGGAATTAATGAATGGTGGTTTGCCTTGGTCGGAAGCAAAAACCTGGAAAGAACAAAATCCTTATATGTATGCTGATAAATTTAAGACGCCTATGTTGATTACCATTGGTGAATTAGATTACAGGGTACCTATTAATAACTCAATCGAGAACTGGCATATTTTACAAAGACAAAAAATACCGAGCAAGCTTATTGTATTTCCTGAAGAAAATCACTGGATTTCAAAGGCAGAGAACAGCAGATTCTTCTATAAAGAAGTGCATGCCTGGCTCGAAAAATACTTAAAATAGATTTTTAATTTTTATATTTTTACTCTGGTTTTGCCTCGGAATGATTATTTTTACCCTTAACAAAAAAGCCCCTTATGAAAAAGAACTTCATTGCATTTACCTTACTAATCTCTGTCCTTACTATGAACGCACAATTTAAAAATGCCACGCCTCCGGTTGCTGAAAAGAAAGAACATATCCGCGATATCCATGGTGATAAAGTGAACGATAATTATTATTGGATGTATGATTTTTTTGGTAAAGGTCCGGATAGTACAAAGGCAGTTGATTATTTGAAAGCTGAGAATGCTTATCTCGAAGAAGTAATGAGTCCGACTAAAAAATTGCAGGAAGATTTATTTACTGAGATGAAAGCACGCATTAAAGAAAAAGACGAAAGCGTTCCTGTATTTAAAAACGGATATTTTTATTACTCACGTAACGAAGAAGGTAAACAATATTATAAATACTGTCGTAAAAAAGGAAGTCTGGAAGCGAAAGAAGAAATTTTATTAGATGTGGATAAAATGGCGGAAGGTCACGCGTATTATTCTGCTTCAGGTTTTTCAATAAGCGACGACAATAAATTATTAGCATATGGTGTAGATGAAGTGAGTCGCAGACAATACAGCATTTACGTAAAAAACTTAGAAACCGGAGAAATTTTAAAAGATGTTATTAAAAATACTGAGGGCTTTGCCTGCTGGGCCAATGATAACAAAACATTTTTTTACACTTCTAAAAACAAAGTAACACTCTTATCAGAAAAAATTATGCGTCATACTTTAGGAACTGATGCATCAGCTGATGTTTTGGTTTACGAAGAAAAAGACAAGTCAAATTATATAGGCGTTTACAAAAGCAAAAACAATAAATACATTTTCATCCGCTCAGGTGCAACCATGAGTACGGAGTTAAGAATGATTGATGCATCCAAGCCTAACGATGAGTTTAAAGTATTTCAATCGCGTTTAAAAGATGTGATTTACGATGTAACACCTTTGGCTGATAAATTTTTAATCCGTACCAACAAAGATGGTGCTCTGAATTTTAAATTAATGGAATGCCCACTAGATAAAACAGATGCCGCAAACTGGAAAGAAGTTATACCACACCGTAAGGAAGTCTTATTGAGCGATATTGAAGAGTTTAAAGATTTTCTGGTATTCAGCGAACGTAAAAACGGCTTGGTACAATTACGGGTACAAAATTTAAAAGACAAAGTTGAGCATAACATTAGTTTTCCTGAAGCGGCTTATGCCGCCTACGTGGGTGCAAATCCGGAATACAACTCCACGATACTGCGTTATGGTTATACATCGATGATTACGCCTTCTTCTACTTATGATTATAATATGTTAAGCAAAGAAAAAAAATTAATGAAGCAGTATGAGGTTGTTGGAGGTTATAACGCTTCGGATTATGTAACCGAACGTTTGTATGCCACAGCTACTGATGGAACAAAAATTCCTATTTCATTGGTTTATAAAAAAGGATTTAAGAAAGATGGGAATGCCCCTTTGTTATTATATGCTTACGGCAGTTACGGTGCCAGTATGGATGCCTCGTTTAACAGTGCGCGCCTGAGTTTACTTAACAGAGGTTTTGCTTATGCGCTGGCACATATCAGGGGTGGACAAGAAATGGGTCGCCAATGGTATGAAGATGGTAAGATGATGAAAAAGAAAAACACCTTTACCGATTTTATTAATTGCGGGGAGTTTTTAGTAAAAGAAAAATATACGAGTAGCAAACATTTATATGCTGAGGGCGGAAGTGCAGGTGGTTTATTAATGGGTGCGATTACAAATATGGCTCCTGATTTATGGCGTGGTGTTTCAGCGCATGTACCTTTTGTGGATGTTGTAAACACCATGTTAGATGAAAGTATTCCTTTAACAACAAACGAATTTGACGAATGGGGAAATCCAAAAAACAAGGATGCTTATTTTTATATGAAGAGTTATAGTCCGTACGAAAACATAGAAAAGAAAAATTACCCGAATCTTTTAGTAACAACCGGTTTACACGACAGTCAGGTTCAATATTTTGAGCCAGCCAAATGGGTAGCTAAATTACGCGAAATGAAAACCGATAAAAATGTTCTCCTACTCCACACCAACATGAAATTCGGTCACGGCGGCGCCAGCGGACGATTTGATTATTTAAAAGATGTTGCTCTTAACTATGCTTTTATGTTTAGCTTGGAGGGGATAACGAAGTGATTAAGAGTCCAGGATTATAAATACGTATTTCAAGATAAATGTTAATTGACACAAATTTTAATTTTTATTCTGATGCAGGAGGTGGTGACCCAGACCTCACGAGCCCGACACTTAGAAAATATCATAAAATTCTATGGAGCAAAGCTTTACCTAATGGAAAATTGTTTGAATTATCTGATAGCAAGGGTGGTTTCTATTTATACCATAAATCAGAACTTGGAGAATTCTCGTTGGGGAGTGATGCGATAACACATTCTTATAAAAATCAAAAGCGAAAAGAGTGGCTTACAAAACAAATCCCATACGAAGTCGACGAACTTTTGAGCAAAGCATCCATTATTGGGTCGTATATGGTTTTTCCAAATAAAAAAATTGACGGAAAATTTACAATAAATCAAGCGAGAGGGGTAAATAGACTCATTGACGATCGATTTGATTTAACATTAGAATGTATTCGCCGATTTTACTTAGGTCAAAAAAGTCCATTGTTTGATACTTTATTTAGATATAAAACTTATTTTCACCTATTTGAAAATTTTATGGGTTTTGTCGATTTTTTTCTATTAAATGACTTGACTGACGGTAACCAACAAATAAAATTTTATCTACCATTTAATGACTTCAAATCGCCATCTCTATTTTCTGATACTAATCAATATATACTATACAAGAACAGAGCAATTAATTTTGTTAAATCAAGGAATAAAAGAATAGAAGATTGGGCCGCAAAGATTACGCTATAATAGGTCACAAAGACCAACATTATAAGGCCCACGTTAAAGCGGATTTTAAACCCGCAGCTTAATTTCTATTAATCCTCAAGTTCAACCTGGCACTCCGTTTCTTTTTCATCGTTATCCTTTTCAGAATTTTCATGATGATGTTTTCGATGTCTAAAACCAAATAAACCATGAGGTTTATTCTGTCTCTTATTACAATTTCCCTGATGCTCCTGATTATTTGATGGAGGTGTAGAATTTGAAGGAGCAACATTTTCAGTTTTAAAAGTTCCGTCATTATCAAACTGACTTAACATTTTACTGCCGTTTTGCGTGAACAAGGCTGTAAATCCTTTTCCGTCTTTATTAAACCATTTTTCAGGAGTATTCTGCGGATATTTGGTATTAAATGCAGTCTGCACCTGGGTTGGTACGGATTCATTAGTTACGGATTCACATTTTTTCATATCATCGTCGTCGTCATCCCGCATACCATGTTTTTCGCACGAAACTAAAAGCACTACCGATAAAATTACTATTGCCTTTTTCATAATTAAAAGATTTAAATTTCTCATACTAAATTAAAATTAGGGAGATATAATGTAAAACGCAAGTATTTAACACTTATTACTTTTAAAAGATTCCATCCACCTCAATTTTAAGATAATTCGCCCCACCCTTTGCTAAAATCTACAGAATACCTATTTTTACTAAAACTCAAAACCAGCATCATGTTTAAATGTATTTCTATAGCATTCGTACTACTTTCGTCTTTAAACTCTTTAGCTCAAAACAAACACTTTGTAGAAGAAGTGGCTATGTATCATCTCGACAGCTTAACCAGAAGCAACGCTGATTTTAAATTGGTTCAGTATTACACAAAAGGATTTATGGTAGCTGCTAAAACCGGTATAAAAGACACCGTCGATTTTAAAATTAACAGAGCCGTAAACAT
>JAHEYE010000263.1 GCA_023251695.1 Sphingobacteriaceae bacterium
TATGGTGTACCTTATAAATAAAAATGAATGGGGATATCAAAAATTAAACGGAGCACTTCATGCGGGCTTAGAACATAATTACCGTTATAAAAAAGGCACCGGAACTATTAATTTAAATTTAAGATCTTCGGCTTTTACTTATGATTATGATTTTTCGGCCATCACTTTGTGTGTTGTAAATAAAAATGATTTAGGAAAAATAAATATTAATACGCGTGTATTCGGACAAGTCGGTTTTGGAAATAACATTCCCTACGAATCTGCTTTGTATGTGGCGGGCGCCAACAACGAAGAATTAATGGATAATAAATACACGCGTTCGATGGGTGCAGTTCCGCCTGAGTTTGGCGGCTATGGCAGTCTTACCAATCATTTTACGGCCGGGGGTGGTTTGAATCTGCGCGGGTATTCGGGTTATTTATTAGCCGATAAACAAAAAGACGGGACTACGCGTTATAATTATAAGGGAACAAGCGGTGCTGCTTTCAATACTGAAATTGAATTTGGTGAATTATTTAAGTTCATGAATTTTAAGTTTCTAAAAAACAGTATTAAAATGAATCCGTATTTATTTGGTGATGCGGGTTTAATCAATACCAACTTCAGTTACGAAAGCACAAAAATGAGTGATATAATGTATGATGCCGGCGTAGGAACATCATTGAGCATTGTAAGATGGGGGCCATTGGTTAACGTTGCACCGCTTACGATCCGTTTCGATATGCCTTTATTTATTTCCCGTCTCCCTTACGCCGAAAAAGATTATTTCCAGTTCCGTTGGATGATTGGAGTAAGCAGGGCGTTTTAAAATTTCCGATTTCTTCTTCCTTTTAAAGTGTTAACGCGGATTTGCAATCCGTGTTATTGTAACCTCGGAACAAGTACTAGCGGCAAGTTTTATTTTATCTTTCCTTTAATGTTTTCGTTTGGTAAATAAACCGTGAATTCTGTTCCTATTTTTTCTTTACTCACAAGGGAAATATGTCCACCGAGTTTTTTGATGCTATGATTGATTATATAAAGTCCAAGCCCGCTGCCGCTCGCTTGATTTGTCCCGCGAAAGAACATTTTATATACATCGTTCTGTAAATTGTCGGGTATTCCAATTCCGTTGTCCCCTACGGCTACATTTACGCCACCATCTTTGTCGACAACAGAAATTTTAATGTATGCATCGGGAACATTTCTTTTATATTTAATGGCGTTGTCAACCAAGTTATGAAATATGGAAATAAGCAAAAGATCATCGCTATAAAATTTTTGATTGACGGAGATATTCTTGGTGAATTTTACTTTATCGAATCCTTTCATTAAAGAAAGTGAGCTTAAAACGTTATCTATAGTTTTTTCAAAATCAATCATGCGAATTGTCTTCTCGATTTTTCTGATTTTCATAGTTTCCATTAGTATTTGTAAAATACTATCAAGCCGTTGTGTTTGCTCTTGCACTATTTTTAAAAAATGTTTTGCTTCATCAATGTCTTTAACTTGCGTTTTTGAAATGTTCGTAATTCCCAAAATCGTTGCAATAGGGCTTCGCATATCATGTGAAGTTTTAGATATAAAGGTCTCCAATTCATCAATAATTTCTTTCAAGTCGGTAATATTTTTTGAAATTAATCCAAGCCCGTTTCCGACTTTAAATGCTTTGATTCTAAAATGCATATTTCCCAAACTAGGATGCGGTTTCATTTCGTCAATTTCAAGAGGCTTTCCTGTCCGGATTACTTCTTTATATAAGTCAAATCGCCCGCTAGAACGATTGTCGGGAGATAGTTCAGCAAGATTTTTTCCGATGATATTCTCTTTTTTGAAATGAAATGTTTTTAATCCATTTTCGTTAACATCAATTAGGTTTAAATCTTTATCAAAAAGATAGAACAGCAAATCAGCCTGGTCAAAAAACTCAGATCTTAATTTATCATAATTCTCAGTGGTCATACTATATCGTAGGGTATTGCTTAATACTTGTTGCTAACCTTATGTCGGATTGCCGCTATATACAAATACATACTCTGTTGTAGTGTCTTTGGCACAAATGCTCATAAAAGCTTCCGTATAATAAATTTACAAAATTAATCCCAAAATAAAAATCTGAAACGTAAATACTTCAGAGTCTTGTTTGCTTGTAAAATTTAATTTACCGGTATTTGAATGGAATCTTTTTTTCTACCCTACGGCACAACTACTACTTTAAATTGTTGCACGCCCGGGTTTGCAGGAGAACCGGAATTTGAAAGCGTAAGGTTTAAGATAACTTGTCCGCTTTTGTATTTGTAACTGTATTGATTGGTCACAAAAGAATAAGGCATTCCGATCCAACTACTTGTTGCTACATCAAACATATAAACGCGCACATCGCCGCTTGTTACAACTGCAGATGTTATGCCGGGCACTGTTAAAACCGCTTCCTGGTAATTATAAGGCCAGCTGTATAAGGTCCAGTCGACTGTGGCTGTTGTAAAAGTTGTTACCTGCATGCTTGCTGAACCAGAAGGTCCTGCCGGCCCTGTATCACCTTTTGGTCCTTCCGTTTTTTTACAGCCTGAAATAAAAAAAATGCTTAAGATAAGCACAGCAATAATTTTCGATAGTAGTTTCATGATAATTGTTTTATATAAGCTAATATAAACAAAAAACCCCTGAAGTTTGTGTACCTCAGGGGTTTTAATATTGTTATTGGTATATGAAAGCGCTAACCGGTGGCTGAGCTTGTCGAAGCCACTATTTTGTGATAACCAATTTAGTTTTAGCACTAAAGTTATTGGTGCCTTCCACAGTTACAAAATACATACCGCTGGTTAAAGTCGCGGTATTTAAATTAATTTTCTGCTCACCTTCTGTTAATTTTCCGGTTTTTTCGTTAATTAATAAGCGGCCGTTAATGTCGTAAACATTTATTTTATAAGATGCATCACCGCTTGCTGTGAACCATAAATTGGTTGCTTCACCCGCTGGGTTTGGATATAATTTAATATTCACGTCAAAATTAAAGTCAGGCTTATTTTGCTCCTGGATGCCGATAGCATAAGGAATAAAATATTTGTCAGTCGACCAAACACCGCGGCCATGAGTGGCAGCATAAATGGAGCCTGAGTTATAGCATAACCATGGTGGTAAAGTTTGCTGACGCAATTGTAATACCGGAACATTAGGGAAGTTGTTTGAGCTTCCTGTTTCTTTCGTCCATGCCGGTGTTGCAGCAGTTACATCAAGTGTAGAATAAACGCCCTTTTCAGTTCCGATGATAGCTTTTTTATTATCGCTCATTTCTAAAATGCCTGTATAGGCAGGAAACATTGGTAAAGTACTTCCGTTCTTCACCGAGAAGTTAGAATCATCAGTATTATTCAGATTCAAAGTTCTTACATCGGAATTACTATAATAAATAGTTCCAGTTTTATTTTTGTAACCGCCGCAGGTAACCATCAAATTAGCATTATCTGCAGTTACCGCTAAACCTGTAATAGGATACTTAAACTTACCTAAAACAGTCGTACGTTGAGGCGCAGCTTTGCGGATGGCAAGACCGGTTGTATCAAGATCAGTACTGAATATACCTGTATAATCACTCGCTGCTAAGTCACCTACATATTGTATATGTGAAACCCTGTAAAGATAGAAAGTAGTATCATTTTGTTTAGTTGAGAAATAAATTTCAGTTCCGCCGGGTGCCCACTCTAAACGGGTAACGGCAATACCCACAACCGAACCGGTTGTAGTAGATGCAACACCACCGGGTCCGTCGACTCTCGAATTTTTTCCTGCAATTTTAATCCAATCCGGATTTAAAGCAAAATTAAGAGGACGCTTAACAACAAATAAAGAGGGAGATAAATTTGCAACCGTTCCTGTACCAATACCAACACAAATACGTCCCGACTTCCATAATGGAACTTTAACAGTAGGAAGAGGCACATTTGTAGCGGTTGAAGACACTAAAGGCACCGTTAAGGTTGTGCTTGCAGTAAATGTTTGTCCGCTTATATCAGAATTTACAAGCGTAATAACGTCACCAACATCATATCTTAACTGATAAGTTAAGGTAACGTTTGACGGATCGTTTGGTGGTGTTGTAAAAGTAAATTTAACGCTATCAATCAAACTTGAATTAGTAAACACTGTATTACTGCTTGCCCCAGGGGTATCACCTGAAACAATCAAACTTGTGATGGTCATACCGGTGTAAACAGGCATGATAGTAATTGTTTGCGATGGTAAGGCAGGTGTTTGACTGCTAACGGATACGATAGTGATTATGTCGTATTTCGCAGAGGCTTGTGGGCGAACGTTTGTATTTGAAAAAACAACTTTAGTCGTATTTGAATTCGCGAACGAAGAAGTTACTATCTCATTATAGAAAATTGCAGAATCCTTATAAGACCAGTTTTCCCATAATCTAAAAGGGGTAAACTCATTGGCAAAAGTAGATCCGCCCGGTCCGCCTGTTGCAGCAGCCTTATAAATTGCATCATAAAAAGTAGAAGGAGGGGTTGCTGATTCTACATCATTTGTTCTTGAAACTGTTCCGAACGAACCGGCATAAAATAATGCTTTTGGGATGATTTTTGAAAAATCGCTTTGATAAACATCACCGCTACCAAGCTGGGTAGAAACCATTGGGTCGTTATTTAAGTTACCCGGTAAATAAATTAATCCGTTGCTGATAGAACCTGCGGCAACACCGGCTGTTGGTTGAAGTGTATTAGTAGTTTGAGTAACCCTCGGGAAATTAGGAACTGCAACACAATTGGTTTGGGCCACATTAAATCCTTTGTTATACGCTAAAAATCCGGTATTATTTGAAACAGATCTAAAAATTCCGCCGTCGGTTGCAACGTACATTGAATTATTTCCGCCGTTAAATGCCACAGCGT
>JAHEYE010000264.1 GCA_023251695.1 Sphingobacteriaceae bacterium
GAATACAGCCGGGATTTGTTTTGAAGAGTATCGATTTTAATGCGCATACGTTCCCCAATCAATTGAATTGGGATAAAGGACAATTTGATAACAGTCTGAATAATTACGAAGCAAATGTAAACCAGAAAACACAATATTTTGATTTGAACGCGGGGGCCGGTGCATCAGTAAAATTAAACAAGTTTGAGGCCGGACTTTATTTCGCTATGTTTCATTTAACACAACCTCACGAAACTTTTATTAAGAACGATAACCGTTTAACGGTGCGTAAACTTTTTAATCTGGATACAAGATATACCGTCAATCAAAAAATTACTGTTAATTTTTATTCGATGTTGAATGCAACAACTAAGGCGAGTGATTGGGTTACGGGATTGAATTTGGAGTATGCGTTAAATAAAACACCTTTCTTCACGAATGCGGTATTTGTTGGTTTTATGTGGCGTGATGGTTTAAAACGTATTTCCGATGCTGGTATCGTTACAGCGGGACTGAAATATAAAAACTATACGGCAGGTGTGAGTTATGATATTAACATTTCGAAATTACACACCGCTACGGCCTACCGGGGCGCCATTGAGTTCGCATTGATTTACACTTCAAAAAATACCCGTCTGGTAAAAAAACAAATTCCTTGTGACCGCTATTAGAAACATTATATTTTTAGTTCTGTTTTCGGTTTTCGCTCAGGCGCAAACGGATAGTTTATCGTTGGTCGGGATGAATGCGAAGGATTTGAAAAAACTTGGGGTAAGCGCGCTTTTACAAGGAGATCCGAATTCTGCTGTAACATTTTTAGAGAAAAGTTATCAATTAAACAAAACTGATTACGAAGCGCAGGGTTTATTGGCCGAAGCTTACCGATTGGTGCGTAATTACGAGGCAGCCGAAAAAATGTACGCTCAGGTTTATGCAAAAGCTTCCGACAAATATCCGGAAGCCTTATTCTATGAGGCAGAGATGCAAAAATCGAATGGTGATTATGATAAAGCGAAAGATAGTTATGCAAAGTTTAAAAAGGAATATAAAGGTGAGGATCGCGAGTTAAAAAAGATTGCAGCCCGCGAAATTGATTTTTGTGATTCGGTAAAAAAAATCGCCGCAACTGAAAGAAAGATCATTATTCAGCATTTAGAGGGGGAAATCAATAAAATAAATGTCGAGGCTAGTCCGCTTAGTTTGGATGAGAATACCTTAATGTATTCTTCTTTGCGCACTGATAAAAAAGAATTTATTATTGAAGGTGACACCAATAATTCGGTAGTACGCAAAATGTACTTGGCCAAAAAGGAAAACGGTGAATGGAAATTTTCGGGTGAGATGGACGGCCCGTTTAATGCTTCGGGCTATAATGTGGGGAATGCAACGATGACGCCGGACGGAAAGAAAATGTATTTCACACGTTGTCGTCCGAATTGGCAGGGAAAAATGATTTGCGCTATTTACGTTACTGAAAAAGGCGGTGGCGGCGATTGGAGTGAACCGGTGAAACTGGATAAAAAAATAAATAACCAAAAATACACCAATACACAACCTGCTGTTTCAATTGATCCGGTAAAAGGAAACGAAATAGTTTATTTTATTTCGGATAACAAAGAAGGAAAAGGTGGATTGGACATATGGTATTTTACTTACGATGTAAAAAAGAAAGAATACAAATCACCGAAAAATGCGGGACCGAAAATTAATACCAAGCGTGATGAGATGTCGCCTTTCTTTGATGCGGAGACACGTAATTTGTATTTTTCTTCGCAAGGTCACCCCGGTCTAGGCGGTTTTGATGTATATAAAGCGACAGGCGACGGTAAAAAGTTTTTAAGCGCAGAAAATATTGGTGCTCCTATAAATTCGGGAGCTGATGATATTTTTTATACGATTTCAAAAAACAGAGAAGAAGGATTCATTGTTTCGAACAGAAAAGGTTCTGTAGCTTTAAAGAACGCAACCTGTTGTGATGATATTTTCTCTTATAAGTACACTGAGTATATTCATATCAATATTAAAGGTTTGATTTACGCCGATGAAAGCGGAGGTAGAAAAAATTTACCGGATGCAACAATTGAATTGTATTCAAAGGATAAAAAAACAGGCGAACGGTTCTTAATTAAAACTTTGAAATCAAGTGATCTGGCTTTGTACGATATAAAATTGGAAGCTAATAATGATTACCAGATTTTAGTGAAGAAAGACGGCTATTTAAGCAACAGTTACGATTTTACCACACGGAACATCGTAAGCTCTACGACACTTGAAAAAGATATTCCATTAATATCACTGCCAAAGGAACCTATCCGCATTCCGAATGTGTTGTATGAATTTGACAAAGCAAATATTTTGGAAGCATCCAAATTAGCTTTGGACACAACTGTTCTGCGTTTGATGCTGGATAACCCTCAAATTATTATAGAAATTATGTCGCACACCGATAGCAAAGGTAACGACCAGTACAATATGAAATTATCGCAACGCCGTGCGGAAAGTGTTGTTGAGTATTTAATTTCAAAGGGAGTTGCCATCCAAAGATTAAAAGCAAAAGGTTATGGGGAGAGTAAACCTGTTGCGCCAAATGATAATCAGGATGGTTCAGATAATCCTGAAGGCCGTACGCTCAATCGTCGTACCGATTTCAAAATCATTGGTAAACTTGACATCGAGGTTATTAATGATTACGATGATGAGTAATTCATTTTTCGGCGATGATCAGATCGTTTGAGTCTTCAACTTTTTCCAGAACTTTAATTTTCAAATCCCGCTCATAAAAAACCTTTTCTATTTTAGCTAAAGTTTCTTTCGGCATCGTGGTCCTCATTGTGTTGTAAATAATTTTCCCATTTGGATTTAGGCGATTAATTGTATCGGTGAGAAACTCCGGCTCCGTAAAAATTTCCGGGACCGTATCTCCTATAAAAATATCGACTATTATAAGGTCGAAGGTTTTACTTGTTTTTTTTATATAATCAGAAGCATCGTCGCATATGATATTGATGTTATTGAAACGTTCAATTTCAAATTCCTCCTTTGCAATTGTGATGATGGTATCGTCGATATCCACTAATTCAATGAAGGCTTTGCTTTTAAAATGATCGCGTATGGTTTCAATGATGGAACCGCCGCCCAAGCCAAGTACTAAAATGTTTTGATTGTCGTTAGTGAATTTAATTTCTTCCAGGCCCTTGTGTAATATTTTTTGCAGCGTACCGTAAGAATAATTACTATTGGAAGTATCCAGTACTTTTTTTCCGTCATTATAATTTATTTCAAGTTGTCCGCTGAATTTCGACTTGTATTTCTTTAAACTAAATGGGAGAATATGACTAAGAAATTTTTTCAATATACGAGTTTACTAAATTGTTGCAACTTTGCATACCAAGTGGATACAGTTTCAATTCCTGCCCTTCACTAGTAAATACCTCAATCCAAATTCCATTTCATCTGTAACCTTAGCTTTTTTGAAAAGGATAGTTGTATTGTCAGAGCTTAGGTAGCTGATCTTTACTTTAAAGAAACAATTCTTTTTTTCGGGCTCTGCTCTTTTTGAAGTAATAATGCCTTTAATCAGCAAATCGTTTTTATAATCAAAACTCCATTCGGTTTCTAAACATTCATGTAAAATGGCGTTACGTGTTCCGAATTTTGAATCCACATCCATAAAAATTGTTATGCTATCGCCAATGCTAAACTTTTTGTAATTCTCTCCGGCTGCTTGAAATGCTTTTTCTTCACAAGCCTTAAAGGGTTTCCAGTATTCTTTAAAATAAATAACTTGTTCTTCAAGCTCAATGGGCGTATTGTTCAGTTTTCTGTGTAATGACCTAATAATAATGGCGGACATATTATGCGGCTCATCAATTCCTAATTTTTTAAATTGACTCAGAAGTAAAGTATCTTTTTTATTGCTGAGCCATCTACTGCGGATAAAGATACCCGTAGACAGATCATGTTCTTCAACAGCTTTTTTTTCGGGAAGGGTCTTAAAACTTTCTTTTTGTTTAGTGTTCCATTTTTTTTCGAAGTAAAGCACGGCTTCGTCAATGCTTGCAGGTTGTTTTCCGGCTTGCGCAAAAAAGGTTAAAGTCAAAAATAATAATATGCAGCAAAGCTTTTTCAATATTTGTATTTTTTTGAGCGCAGAGGCGGCTGTTTTACTAAAAGATTTTTGAGGGGGAATTCTATAATGTCCCCAACTTTAACGGGCTTGTAAAACAAGCGTGCCTGTTCGTCGCTGATGGATAATATCTGTACTTTAAAACAAGGGTCGCCATACAAATGGTATTTATCATTCACAAATCCTTTTACGATAATGTCTTTTTTATAATCGAAACCCCAGTCTTCGCTGGCGGGACAAGCAATTGTAATTCCATTATGGCCTGCTAGATTTTCCATGTAAAGAAAAATAGTGATGCTGTCACCGGTTTTAAATCTGTCAAAATTATTAATGGCATAACTTGCGGCTCTTTCTTCGCATTCGCGCACGGGCGTCCAGTATTCTATACATTTTTTTACCAGGATTTCAACCTCGAATGGCTGATTATGTAATTTGCGGTAAGCGCAGGTTAAAATGATATCCGACATATCATCCACATGTTTAATTCCCATTTCGTGAAAGGTGTGCCGGAGAGTAGTGTCTTTGGTAAAGCGGATCCATTCGTTGCGGATCCAAACCCCATCTATGAAATCCATTTCCTCCAATGCTTTATCTTCGGTGAGCTTAAAATACTCCTCCTTCGTTTTTTTCTTCCATTTTTTTTCAAGAAGTGTAACCGCTTCGTCAATTGTCCGCGGTTTTTTAGACGCAAAGACTGAAAAGGAGATGAGGGCAAGAATGAGTATTACAAAATACTTAGGCATAAGCACCTAAGATACAAAAAAACCACA
>JAHEYE010000265.1 GCA_023251695.1 Sphingobacteriaceae bacterium
TTTTTGTGGCAGGTAACAGTACGGCGCACCGTTATAAGAATTTGGCGCGGCATTTAAAAGACCCGAATGTTTATGTGCCGGAGTATTATTATCCCCCAAGCCATTACTCGCACGACCTGCAAGGATTTGGCGTTGGATTGCTTTTTGAATTCTTGCGTTACGAGCATATCCGCTGGCAAACAGAATTTGAGTACACTACAAAAGGTGCACTTGAAAGAGTAATAACCGATCCGTACTTAGGAACAACTCAGGGAAGACTTCCGAATATTTACACTTATATTCAGTGGAATAATTATTTAAAATACATGGGTACTGTTACAAGAAAAGGTCAATGGTATGCGATGTTAGGTGCGCGTCTGGAATATCTTTATTCATTTGCAGCGCCTGTTTACGCACCTGCAAGTACAGCATTCCCTAAGATATGGGTAAGTGGTGATGTTGCTTTAGGATGGGAATTCTTTACCTGGAAACGCTTTCATCCATTTGTTGAATTCCATTGGAACCCTGATGTTATATATCATCCGCCTGTACAAACCACAATTGTACGCAGCCGCACTTTTGAATTACGCATCGGAATTATTTTCAGACCAATGCCGAGAAATATCGACGATTGTAACGCACCAAAATACCACGGTAACTATTATTAACCACTGATGTTTTGTGATGAGCACTTCATGATTAAAAAAATAAATTATGGTAATGAATAAAGATGTATTGTTTTCGCTCACCAAAGGTTCTCTTGCCCCGCAAGAAGAAATGCTTGAAGTAGCGCGTAAAAAAGGAAAACTTTACATTGGCATTCCTAAAGAAATTGAATTTCAGGAAAACCGTGTTCCATTAGTTCCGGATGCTGTTGCTTTATTGGTAAATAACGGTCATCGTATTGTTATTGAAGCCGGCGCAGGGAAAGCAGCGCATTTTGATGATAAAGATTACAGTGAAGCAGGGGCAGAGATTGTTTATTCGGCGTCTGATGTTTATAAAGCGGATACAATTTTAAAAATTGCACCCCCAACATTGGAAGAAATTGAAATGATGAAACCAAAGCAGACTTTGTTTTCAGCTTTGCAATTAACCGTGCAGCCCGAAGATTTTTTAAAAAAATTAATTTCAAAAAAATTAAACTGTGTGGCTTTCGATCTGATCATGGACGAAGCCGGAATTTTTCCTGTGATCCGTGCGATGGGCGAAATTGCAGGTGGCGCAAGCATATTAATTGCAGCCGAATTATTAAGTAATGTAAACAATGGTGTTGGTTCTATATTAGGTGGCATCAGTGGTATTTCTCCGACAGAAGTTGTTATTGTTGGCGCCGGTACTGTAGGTGAATTTGCTGCACGTGCTGCTTTAGGTTTAGGTGCAACCGTAAAAGTATTTGATAATTCAACCTCACGTTTACGCCGTTTACAAAATCAGTTGGGCACTCGTGTGTTTACTTCAGTAATTGTACCAAGAGTTTTAGAAAAACATTTAAAGACTGCCGATGTTGCTATTGGCGCTTTGCGTGCAACTAAAGGCCGCACGCCTTGTATTGTGACCGAAGCAATGGTAGCTGAAATGAAAACCGATTCGGTTATTGTGGATGTAAGTATTGATCAAGGAGGCGTGTTTGAAACATCTAAAGTTACAAATCATACAAAACCTGTATTCCGTAAACATGGTGTTATTCATTATTGTGTGCCTAATATTGCTTCTCGTGTAGCACGTACTGCTTCTTTTGCGTTCAGTAGTATATTTTCTCAAATCGTGATGAATATGGGTGACGAAGGCGGATTTGATAGTTTGGTTCGCCGTGATGCAGGTGTGCGTAATGGTGTTTATGTTTACAACGGTATTTTAACCAACCAATACATGGCCGAAGCATTTAATTTACCATACAAAGACATTAATTTATTAATGGCAGCGATTTAGTTAGTGAGATGGTGAAGTATGAATTAGTGACGTAAAAATGTATTATGTAAAAATTGCAAATGGAAAACCCTTCAACTCACACTTCACCAAATCACAACTCACCAATTGATCATCTTAAGTATCCAATCGGAAAATTCATTAAGGGGAAATCTTACACCTTTGCAGAAGTACAAAAGAACATCGAATTATTTTCAGCCTTTCCACAACAATTAGAATCCTTAGTAAAAAACTGGGACGATAAAATTTTAGCAGTCACTTACCGTGAAGGCGGATGGAATGGCAGACAAGTCATTAATCATTTAGGAGATAGTCATGCACAATTATTGTTGCGTTTTAAAAGTGCATTAAGTGATGAAAAGGCTGAGATAAAGCCTTACGATGAAAACAAATGGGCTAACCTCTACGATGGTTTAAACTCGCCGATACAACCTTCATTACAAATTGTAAGTGGAGTACATTCACGTTTAACCGAATTATTCAGAACATTAACTGAAAGTGATTGGCAAAAAACAATTCTCCATCCTGAAAGTAAATATATGTTTACTTTAGCTGAGTTATTAGCGCTATACACCTGGCACGGTGCCCAGCATTTAGCGCATTTAAAAATAATTTTCCAAAAAAATACCACTAGCCACTAAACACTAACCACTTTTTCGTATGAAATTCTTACAGCGTTTAAAATTTTACGGGATTGGTTTTGGAATGGGTTGTTTAATTGTTTATGCAATGGTAGGTAACAGAAGCTGTGTTACTACTAATGAGATGAAAATGCAGGAACTCGTGTTTCAACCATTTGATATTAGCGGAAAAGCTCAGTGCAAATTAACATGTATGAAATACAACGAAGCCCTTTTAAAAATTGAAATGCGCAACTTCGAAGTAAATTATGATTTAACGGCTGTTCACGCCGAGCCTTGCGGAACTTATTTCATTCAACCCAAAAAAGAATTCACTGATAAATACAAGTTCAATTTTGTGATTAGCGATTGCGATTCTGTGTCTAAAATTCTGGATATAAATTTCCTTGACCCTTCAATTAAATGCGACTGTAAGTAAATGTGCCTTCGGCTGCGCTCAGGCATCGTTTAAAAAATGACTCCGGACACTGAGCTTGTCGAAGTGACCGGATTAAGCCTTCCTAACAAATTCCGATTTCAATCCCATGGCACCAAATCCATCTACTTTAGCGCTGATGTTATGATCACCATCCGCTAATTTTATGTTTTTCACTTTGGTCCCTGCTTTTACTGCTTTTGAAGAACCTTTAACTGGAAGATCTTTTATCACCACAACAGTATCGCCTTCTTTTAATTCGTTGCCGTTGGAATCTATTACTTTTCCTGAAGCAGTTTCCTCTTTGGTTGCTGAGCTTGTCGAAGCATCAACTTCTTCAGGATTCCATTCATGAAAACATTCCGGACAAACCATTAAAGTTCCGTTAGAATAGGTGTACTCGCATTTGCATTTTGGGCAGGCAGGAAATTCTGACATAAGAATGTTTTTGTCGGGTAAAGGTAGTGTAATTGTCACGGATTGCAAATCCGCCAACGGTTGTTTTTAATTATCAACGATGATTTTTTTCTTAAATGTATTATTTGTCGAAGGTTGTCGGACTGTAATAAAATAGATTCCATTTGTTAAACCATGATAAAAAGAAAAAACAGACTTGCTTACCGTAACTTGTTCATTTAATACTACGCGATTTTGCAAATCAGTAATTATAATTTCATAATTACTCTCTTTATTTTGTTTGTCAAATATTAGATTTATTTGGTCTTGATTAGGATTTTGAATAGCTACCTCTATCTGTCCGCCATCAACTTGGTTTATACTTGTCGGTGAACCGCTATACTTCATTGAGAAAGTCGCTGTTCCTATCGGGCAACACCCTGCATCAGTCACAATCACAGTGTAGTTTCCCGGACAAATAGATGTAAAACTTGATATTGCCGGAGAAAACGTATAAGTGTATGGTGGACATCCGCCACTCGGAATTAATGTTGCAGAACCATTACAGCAAGTACTGCATGTCGCCGAGCTTGTCATAATGCTTATTGAGATTGAAGTAGTGCATTGTCCAATTGAATTATTAGAAATAAATAAAGCGATAATCAGGACGAAAATTTTGAGAATTTTTCCCATAGTATAATTTTTTAATTTGTTTCTATCTTTAAATGCCTACTAACTAACGGCTAAGCGCCATAAATCACGACGGAATGCCTTTGGCACAAACGCCTATAATCTGCATTATAAATATATGAAAAATCACTGAAATATTTCAGTGATTTTTTGAGATTCTGACTTCGTCAGAATGACGGGATCGGCTGGTGAGTGTAGTCGATTAGTGAGCTTGTCGGACTAACCCGTAATCTTATCGCGTAAAGCGTAAATTTTTGTTGCTAGGGCTTTGAATTTTGCATCATCAATATCCTTAGCGTCTTTTATGACTTCAATTTCTTTGTGGATGTTTTTGAATTCATTATTTAAAGCAACGGCTTCTTTTTTGTCTTTATAATCTTCTAACAAATCAATTAAATTTTTTAAATAGAAACGCTGGTCCCACAAACATTTATGCGCTTTTGTTTTTGCACTTTCATCTCCTGCCTCACCAATCTTACAAGTTAAATATAAACCTTCAATCCATGTTCCGGCAAAAACTGATGTTGCAGTAAACACACGCTCGTTAGTGCGCAGGTAAGAATCACTCTTAACAAAAATATCACTAAGAATGGTTAATAATGAATCCTTGTTGCTCAGATTGGTTTCTGCGCGCTTGCCAACCATGCGGTCCACAGCACCTTTTAAACCTAAATTATCTGATTGAATCATTACTGTTTTCATGTATTTCATTACGTCTTGTCCCTGATTGTTCATCATGGCGTACGACATGTCGATGTTATAAATACCCAGGGTAACTGATTTTGTAAATTCATCTTTATAATTGG